>CAIUYS010000500.1 GCA_903903365.1 uncultured Methylococcaceae bacterium | reverse complement strand
TGCCGATTATGAGTCGGACGCTCTAACCAGCTGAGCTAAGGGCCCCTTATTCTTTATCTACTCACCGTCCAGAAAACATCTTAATTGCTCTGACCGGGAAGGATGTCTCAATTTTCTTAACGCTTTTGCTTCAATTTGACGAATCCGCTCACGCGTTACATCAAACTGTTTGCCGACTTCTTCCAAGGTGTGATCAGTATTCATATTGATACCGAAACGCATCCGCAAAACTTTCGCTTCTCTTGCCGTTAATCCGGCTAACACATTTTGTGTTGATTCACGTAATCCGGCAATGGTTGCAGCTTCAACGGGTGAGAGTACTTTAGCATCTTCTATGAAATCTCCCAAATGAGAATCTTCATCGTCACCAATAGGCGTTTCCATTGAAATAGGTTCTTTAGCGATTTTTAACACCTTACGAACTTTATCTTCGGGCATTTCCATGCGCTCAGCCAATTCTTCAGGTGTTGCTTCCCTTCCCATTTCCTGCAAAATCTGCCTGGAAATCCGGTTTAATTTATTGATCGTTTCGATCATGTGTACCGGAATTCGTATCGTTCTGGCCTGATCCGCAATAGATCGGGTAATCGCTTGTCTGATCCACCACGTTGCATAAGTTGAAAACTTATAGCCACGACGGTATTCAAACTTATCTACCGCTTTCATTAACCCAATATTACCTTCCTGAATCAAATCCAGGAACTGCAATCCACGATTAGTATATTTTTTTGCAATCGAAATAACCAGCCTTAAATTAGCCTCAATCATTTCTTTTTTTGCACGCCTTGCTTTAGCTTCACCGATTGACATGCGTCGGTTAATATCTTTTAACCCGGCAATAGTCAACCCATACTCTGCTTCAGTTTCGGTTAGTATTTTTTGTGCTTTTTTTAGCTCTTTTTCACGGGCTTTCAAAACATCCGAGTAGCTATGTCCGCCATTCAAATGATGATCCAACCACTCTGATCCGGATTCACTTTCTGTATAAGAGGCAATAAAGTCCTTACGGGACATGCCTGTCTCTTTAATGAAAATATCCAGAATCAACTTTTCCTGCTCACGAACAATAGCGACACTATTGGGAATGATAGCCGTTAATTTTTTTAAATATTGCGGTGTCCATTTAAATTCCATGAACAAATCAGCCAGCATTTCAAACGCTTTTTCGGTTTTTTCATGGGTATAGCCATGTTTTTTGATCGCTGCTGAAGCTGTTTTTAATTGCTTTCTAAGTGCTTCGACTTTTTCCTGAACTTCTTCGTAATTAAGTCCTTTTACTTCTTCTTCAGTACCTGAATCGTCTTCAGCGAGATCATTGGCTGGCACAACCGCAGCAACCAAGTCATCAGCATTACTTAAATCAACAAAACCGGAAATTAAATCAGTCAGGCGAATACCGCCTTCTTCACCAGAAACAGCATCAAATGACTGTATAAAGTCATCAACAACAACACAAGATCGAGCTATCGCTTTAACCAGTTGCTGCTGTCCTTCTTCAATGCGCTTGGCTATTTTTAATTCATCAGCACGCGTTAACAACTCTACTGAACCCATTTCGCGCATATACATACGCACCGGGTCTGTAGTTCTGCCAAACTCACTGTCAACAGAAGCTAAAGCTGCAACTTCTTCAGCATCTTCGTCATCGGTAGTAACGGCAGCTGAATCAGTAATCAGTGAATCTTCATCGGGTGCACTTTCATAAACCTGAATGCCCATCTCATTGATCATGCCAATGATGTCTTCAATTTGCTCAGGATCAACAATATCACTGGGCAAGTGATCATTCACCTCGGCATAAGTCAGGTATCCCTGCATCTTGCCTTTGGCTATCAATTGTTTAAGCTGGGACTGTTGCTGTTCTTGATTCATCATTCACTCACTGAATACTCTACTGAGTACGGTCATACTTAACAGAGAAGTATACTATAAAACTGTATATCGTCTAATTATTTATTTGCCAACATTTTAACAAGCATCGCTTGCTCTTGACTATCCAAGCCCTTGGCTTGTGCTTTGGCTTGCAATTCAAGGATGCCGGCCTCTATACCTTGCTTAAGAAGGCTATCCAGCGCACCACTAAAAACATCTTCCATCTTGTCTTCGGAAACATTTAAGTCCAGTAATGCCAGCGCCTTGACGGATTTTTCTTCGGGGGTGTTGCGATAATATTCTATCAAAACGGCGGTATTAACCGTTTTTTTTTCTAAAATCACCTGCAACACATTTTTAAATAACTCAATACCCCGAAACTCCAACCCACTCAAATCAATATCTTTTTGCTCAACATTATCTGCCAACCTGGGGTTTTGCAGTAACAGGGCAATCGCAACGCGTGCCGAAGACAATCGATTAAGTTCCTGTTGAGGTTGTCTTTTTGGATTTAGGGTGACAGTAACAGCACTATCCAAAATGTTCAGCGTCCTCATGCCGGATAATTCTTTAAGCCGCGCAAGCATCATTTCCTTGAACACGCCTTCCGGCAATTTTTCCAGATACGGCTTGGCTTTACCAATCAATTGCGCACGCCCCTCCATTTCAGAAAGATTTAGATCCCCTGTCACCCGCTCAAAAAAATAATCGGACAGCGCCTGAGCCGTCTGCACTCGCTCGGTAAACTTATCCAAACCCTCGTCACGTATCAGTGAATCGGGATCATGACTTTGCGGCAACAACATTATCCTACAAGACCTGCCATCCTTGAGACTGGAAAAAGCCGATTCCATCACTCTCCACGCTGCCTCACGCCCTGCCCTGTCACCATCAAAACAAAACACCAACTCCGATGAAAACCTGAACAGTAAATCAAGATGCGCCTGTGATGTTGCGGTTCCTAAAGCGGCAACAGCGTAGTTAATACCGTACTGAGCCAAGGCAATAACATCCATATAGCCTTCAACAATCAAAATCCTCTGCGGCTTTGAATTCTTTTCCAATAACTCATACAAGCCGTAAACTTCTTTGCCTTTATGAAATAGGGACGTTTCCGGGGAATTCAAGTATTTAGGTAATGAATCATCAAGTACCCGACCACCAAACCCTATAATTCGGGCTCGCTTGTCGCGAATGGGGAACATAATCCTGCCACGAAAACGGTCATAAACCTGACCATCATCCTTGATAACCACTAACCCGGCATCTATTAACAACTTTTGGCTAAATTTCTCCGCCAAAGCGCTCCACTTATCGGGCGCATAACCCAGCATAAAGTCACGGGCAACCGCGGACTTAACGCCTCTAACCTTAAGATAATCAACAGCTTTTTGGCTGACTCGCAACTGCTCTATATAAAAAGCAGCCACCCGTTCCATCAAACCATAAAGACTGCTTAAATCCTCTTTTTTGGAGACTGACTGATGAGCAACCGACTCCCTGGGCACATCCACACCAACAAAGGCAGCCAGATCTTCAACAGCTTCAATAAAATCAAGATGACTAAAATCCATCAGAAAACTGATGGCGTTGCCACTCGCAC
>CAIUYS010000499.1 GCA_903903365.1 uncultured Methylococcaceae bacterium | reverse complement strand
CCCGAGGTAATCGGATAGCGTCGATCGCGTCCGAATGCTCTGCTGGTAATCCGGATTCCCGGCGGGGATTGTCTGCGTTTATATTCATTTCTATCGACCAGATTAATGGCTCTGGCAACATCCTCGCGCCGGAATCCGGCGGCAATTATTTCCTCAGCGGATTGATCCAGCTCTACATAACGCTCCAGTATGGGATCTAAAACCTCGTAAGGCGGTAACGAGTCTGAATCGATTTGATCAGGCGCTAATTCGGCAGAGGGTGGACGGGTAATAACCCGTTCCGGAATGACTTGGGTCAGCGTATTACGATAACGAGCCAATTGATAAACCAACAGTTTAGGTACATCTTTGATGGGTGCAAAACCACCGGCCATATCGCCATAAAGCGTTGCATAACCCACGCTCATTTCGCTTTTATTACCCGTCGTCAACAACAACTTGCCTTGTTTGTTGGAGAGTGCCATTAAAATGACGCCTCGGCAGCGTGCCTGAATATTTTCCTCAGTGGTATCTTTGCTGGTACCCGCAAAAACTTCGGCCAACATGTCCGTAAACGCATTAACGGCGGGTGTTATAGGAATGGTGTGGTAGTTAACCCCCAAGGCTTCCGCTTGAAGTACGGCATCCTCGTTACTCATGTCTTGCGTATAACGGGAGGGCATTAACACGGCTTCAACTTTATCTTGTCCCAATGCATCAACCGCCAACGCTAAAACCAGCGCAGAATCAATGCCGCCGGACAAACCTAAAATTGCACCCTGAAAACCGTTCTTACGTACATAATCTTTAATACCCAGCACCAGCGCCTTATATTCACTGGAAATCTCATGGTAAAGGGGCGCACATGTGCCGGCTACTGGCTGGTTGCCGTCAAAGTCAACGACACTGATTTGTTCTTTAAATTCTTCTGCCCGAAAGACAATATCGCCTTGCGCATCAGCGACAAAAGAAGCTCCATCAAAAATCAACTCATCCTGCCCACCGACTTGATTAACATAAACCAGGGGAATTTGGGCGGCTTTAACCTGTTGGCAAATAATGGCTTCGCGTTGATGGATTTTTCCGGAATTAAACGGAGAGGCATTGAGGGTTAACAGCAACTCTGCCCCAGCTTGTTGGGTCGCGTCAATAATGCCGCTTTTCCAGACATCTTCGCAAATCGTCAAGCCAATAAAAGTGCCATTAAACTCAAACACACAGGGCTTGTTACCCGCAGTAAAATAACGCTGCTCATCAAATACCCCGTAATTGGGAAGTACCTGTTTACGGTAACAGGCCAGCATCACGCCTTGATGCAATACCACTGCGCTGTTGTAAAGCTTATCGCCGTCATGTTCCGGAAAACCCACCACCAGCGCAATATCTGCAACTTGGTCGGCAAGTTGATAAACGGCATTATTGGCTTCGGTAATAAAATCAGCACGAAACAACAGATCTTCTGCCGGGTAACCGGTTAGGGTCAGCTCAGGAAAGACAATCATATCTGCCTTTAACTGATCACGGGCATAAACAGCCGCTTTTATAATGTTATCAACATTAGCGACTATATTACCCACCTGGAAATTGATTTGTGCGAGTGCGATTTTTAATGACATAGACATTCTCAAATAAATAATTTCGATATTAACAGATAATATCTCTTGAAGGTATGTTATCTATACCGGCTTAAATGAGTAGACATAAGTAATGAGGATGAAATAACAAGAAGAAACTTACTTTATTGCTGATTTAAGAACGCCTACAAAATAAGTTGGACCATTTGAGAGACGGGTTACTTTAGTAACCCGTCTCTCAAGTTAAACCATACACGTTCTTTCGTTGGGGATATTTTGATATATTAACTTGTATGCACGGTCAATTTTTTTACATCCACAGCAGCACTTAAAATCTTCACGATATCTTCTGGATCAAACGGCTTGGCAAGACACCTTTCGGCACCGGCTTCAAGTATACGACTTACATTCTCGGCACTGGTGTTACCTGAAATGGCAATAACGCGTATATGCTGTGTAGAGGCTTCGTTTTTAATAAGTGCACATATTTTAATGCCGTCAATATCCGGCAACATAAGATCAAGTAATACCACATCCGGCATAAAGGTATGAATTTTGGTACCCGCTTCAAAACCGGTTACGGCTATCTCGGTCACAAAGCTTGTATCAAAGCCTTCAATAATACCCTGTAAATAAGAGATCATTACCGGATCATCATCAACAATAAGAACTCGCGGAGCACTTGGCTTAACCTCGTCCCCAGGTACAAAGCCACTTTCGTGCATAAAACGTTCAACTTCACTTTTTAAAAAACGGCGATGACCGCCCGGTGTAACTTTTGCAGCCAGCAAGCCTTTTTGTGCCCACGATCTGACGGTAACCGGAGCCACCATCATTAATTCTGCGACCTCATTGGGCGTTAGAAAAGATTTTTTTTTGGACTTAAATAAGCTCATAACCAAACCCCATAAAAGCAAAACACCTTTTTATACAAATAGAATAAAGACTAAACAAAACCTCTCCTGTTATGCAGCTCAAGCCACATTGTAATTACTAATAATTTACTGTCACGATGAACGTATCTCTGTAGCTTCCGACAGCGGTATTTTTCCCTACAAGAATACGTCCCAATAGTGGAAAATGATTTGTCAGAGTGAATACCACACACTATGATTGCTTATCACCCAGGTTTCCGCACTGTTATCTCCCCAAATAACCAAACAGCCTGAATGGGTTTACATGCACTATAACATACAATACATTTTGATCTATTTGACCTATTTGGTATTTTTAATATATTTAATCTATTTTGTCAAGTATATCCGATGCCCAATGGGGTCTGTACTTTCAAAACGGGCATCCTTCATAGAAGCCCAAAAGTAGTTGACACTTTTTTACAAAAAATGCTAATAATTTTGGTCGGGTTAGGCGCTAGCCGTAACCGACACAGATACTTCGACTTGTCGGGTTACGCTGTCGCTAACCCGACCGCTGGGTGTTGCAAAAAGTGTAAACCGAGAAATAAAGGATGTCTCAAAACGTGAGTGACGGAGCTGTAAATCCCGTTACCTCTCAGGTATTACCCGCCGTCTTTCAGTCTCGGTGGTGTAGCCGTTACTGGTGGAATTTGGGCTGGTAGTAGCAAGGCCGCCAAGACCATCAACTCATGGTTAATGGCATCAATTTCAGGGCGAAGATCATCACTGCCCAGAGGCGACTCTTTACTTTCCTGCAACTTGATTTCCAGATTCCCTGCCAAAGCTGACAGACTTTCGATGCCCAACATTCCCGCCGAACCTTTAATGGCGTGAGCCAAACGCAAGGCTTTGGTGTAATCGTCATTGTCCAGACTCTCTGTCAGTAGCGTCATATCATTTCCATGTACCTCGACAAACAGACTAGATAGATTCAAGTACTTGCCTACATTCCCCCGTAGCGCCATCAGTCCCATTGCTACGTTAAGCCCTGGAACATCGAACAAAAACACCAAGGGATTTATGGCGACCTTATCTGATAACGGTATTAGGTTTGCAGTGTTTAAACCCTCTTTAATATCGACTGTCTCTGTGCTATTTTGCTCGGACAATGTTGGGGGCGATAACCACCAACTTTAAGGAAAGCCAGAGCGTTAATTAACAAGGGCAATTTGTAGCGTTCGTCATAAGCAAAAGTCTCAGGATGACATTTAAGAAATGTGTCAATGCGCTCTTCCAATAACGCGTAAAGCTGATAATAGGTGCCTAGCAGAGTGTGGCAATGGCTTATCGGATAGTTTGACTGGATCAATCACGCGAGTAAAAGATGCCGGTTAAGCTGAACATGATGGTGATGCGTAGCATCTCGTAGCAACATTCGCAGAGTTGATTATTTATTTTTATCAGGCGTATTTTTCGGTAATGATGTCATAAAAATATTTAAAAATTACGTTGTCGAGTAGAAAATAATGAGTGCTGGAAGTGCCGATCGGAGTTTGTGAAAAAAGGGAATAAATAATTACAAATTTATCAGAGAGTTACAGATTTTAAAAAAGCTTAAGTGAAAATCTGTGGTTGTTTATTTATTGCGATTTACCTTGCCGTAATAACCTGATCAATAAATGTTTGTTTGTAATTGTGCGTTTCCGAATTCTTAGGTAACACTTACTCCACGCTTTTATCTCAGTACAAACTAGCATTAATTGACTATTGAAACTGCAAATAATAATAAGTAACTATTTCAGGCTATTCTGAAACACTGTCAATAGATAGGCAGGTCGCCCACTTTAACCTGAACAAAAAAACAGCAGTTAAATCTGCTTTAAAACAGTCACTTAAAAATATTTTATATGATGCCGCTATATAAACCTGCAAAATTTGATATATCTGCTAAATTTATCAGTAAGCAATTATCTAAGCCAATGGTAATAAATTCAATGAAATCAAAAATAATAAATTTACATCAACTCACTGCCATTATTGAAGAATCCGTTATTATCAGCACAGATAATTGTGTTGATGCATTAATTCATTCGATTAATCACCCCTACTTTGGAAAAGCACTGATTGTGCAGATGGAAATAGGTAATGGCGTTATACTTTTTGAGCAATATAACTATAAAGCTAACTCCGATACTATCTGCTTTGAGCTATATAACAAGTGGAAAGATTTTGTTAATTTCCAAAAAATGAATAACGCCAACCCAATCATTTTTTAATAAAAATGTATTAGGTTAAAATGACAACCTTACCATTAAATTCTCAGCAACTCGCTTGCATTCTTGACGAAGCCCGTGTCATCAATACAAAAAGGCATCATATTAATGTATTGGTCCATTCGATTGAACATCCTGACTTTGGAATTGCTTCGATAATAGAGAATGCCATAGGCGGAGGAGTTTTAATTTATAGGAAACAATCAAGAAGTAAAATGAGCTAAATTATTAACCGTTATAAAATTCCAAGATAACTTTAACGTAATATTTTATGCGCTTTATTTGTATTGGCTATAGGCAAATTATCAACGCCAAATAAAAGGTGGCGGGTAAGCGAGGATGAACCAAAAACGCGGTTAGCGGGGCAGATATAAAATTGGTGCGCCCTAGTGGATTCGAACCACCGACCACAGCCTTCGGAGGGCTGTACTCTATCCAGCTGAGCTAAGGGCGCTAAAGGCTTGTATTGTAACTGATCAGCAAAACGATTACGATAACATTGTTTTCAAGTTTGCCAGATTGGCTTTGCCGCGTTCCTTGATAACTTCGGGCGTTAGCTGTTTTTTATTAATCCATTCCAGATCGTCGGCTGGTAATTCATTTAAAAACCGGCTGGGTTCACATTCAGTGATTTCACCATAACGTTTGCGATGTGTGCAGTAACTAAAAGTACAGGTGCGCTGGGCGCGAGTAATACCAACATAAGCCAAACGCCGCTCTTCTTCTATGTTATCCGTTTCAATACTGTTTTGATGAGGCAGAATATTTTCTTCTATGCCAATCAAAAAAACATGCGGAAATTCCAGTCCCTTGGCTGCATGCAACGTCATTAAGCTCACCTGATCACTGACTTCTGCTTCCTGATTTCGCTCCATAATATCCATCAACATGATTTTGGCGACAATTTCAGCCAAGGGCTTTTGGCCGTCAGTTTCCTTGTCTGCTATGCGTTTAAGCCACTCAATCAGCTCGTAAACATTTTTTATTTTACGTTCAGCGGACTCTTTACTTTTACTATCTTCTTTTAAAAATTGCTCATAACCAATATGATTAATAACCTGTTCAATCACGACAAAGGTGTCGCCCGTGTCAATACGGTTAGCGGTGTCGATAACCCAATCGTGAAATTTGTGCAGCCGATGGATGGATTTCTCCGATAGCTTTTGGGTTAAGCCCAGTTCGGTGCTGGCCGCAAATAAACTGATATGCCGATCATTGGCATAAGTGCCCAACTTTTCCAGGCTCGTCGGGCCAATTTCACGCCGGGGTGTATTAATGATGCGTAAGTACGCCGCATCGTCATCCTGATTAACAAACAAACGCAGATAAGCCAGTATGTCTTTGATTTCTGAATTGGCAAAAAACGATGCACTACCGCTAATCACATAAGGAATGTTATTTTCCCTGAGACCTTGCTCAAACAAGCGGGATTGATGATTGCCCCGGTATAAAATGGCATAATCCTGATAACTGCCACCGTTTTTAAATTTATGATGAATGATTTCCGAGATGACTTGTTTGGCTTCATCTTGGTCATTTTTATGACTTAAAACGCGCAGTGAATCACCATAACCCAATTCACTCCACAGTCGTTTTTCAAACGCATGAGGATTATTGGCAATCAAATGATTAGCCACCTTAAGTATGCGTCCGGTAGAACGGTAATTTTGCTCCAGCTTAATCACTTGCAAACGGGTAAAGTCTTTTTGTAATTGCGCCAGATTTTCAGGTTGCGCTCCGCGCCACGCATAAATCGACTGATCATCATCACCCACCACGGTAAAGCGTCCCAAGGCTCCGGCGATTAATTTAACCAATTGGTATTGGGTGATATTAGTGTCCTGATATTCATCCACCAGTAAATAACGGATTTTATTTTGCCATTTTTCCAACACCGCCGGGTGTTGCTGAAACAGCAACACTGGCAGCAAAATCAAGTCATCAAAATCGACTGCGTTATAAGCTTTTAAGCTGCGTGTGTATTCATTGTAAATCCCCGCCGCCGCATATTGCTCGCGAGTCGCTGAGGCTTGCGCCTGTTCAGGGGTTACAAAGGCATTTTTCCATTGCCCGATTTGCCGTGCATAATTGTCAAGATTATCCAAATCACAATCTTTTGCGCCATGATTAATCAGATTTTTTAACAGTGTTTGTTTATCTTGCTCATCAAACAGCGTAATCGCGGCTTTATACGCCAATACTTTATGTTCTTTTCGTAATATATCCAGACCCAAGGAATGAAAAGTAGAAACCCGCAAGCCACGAATTTGAGTATCATCCAGTAATTTTGAAACCCGACTTTTCATTTCCCGGGCAGCCTTATTGGTAAACGTCACCGCCGCAATGTGCCGCGCAGGCAAGCCTTGCTTAACCAGATAAGCAATTTTTTCGGTAATCACCCGCGTTTTACCACTCCCCGCACCGGCAAGGACTAATAAAGGGTGATCTATCGCTTTAACAGCGGCTTGTTGTTGGGGATTTAGTTTGGCCATTGAGATATGAGTTGGCGTTACCGACAAGGGGTATTGCAATTATCGGGGGTAACAGGGTTGTTTACGATGACCATTTTACAGGTTTTATGGACTTTGATATGTTTATAGCCTTTTAGTTAACGCTTACAGTAAGGTAAAATAATAAAGATTACGATTGATCAATAAAATATTAACCTATAAAAGGAGAAATACCATGAAAAAAAGTTTGTTTCTGACTGCCGTAATGCTGGTTTCCGGGAGCGCCTTAGCCGCGACTGATCATTATGTACTGCGCGATGGAAATCATGTTCAGCATTTAAAAGTCACCACCCTTAAAGATGATATTACGGTCAGCGCAGACGTTGATTTTGAACCGAATGCCGCCGAAGCCGGAAGAGAAGCCTGTGTCGGTGAAGTTTCGGGTGAAGCCAAAGTCGTAGCTGAAAACGAATTGGTTATGAAAAAGCGTTCTGAAAGTGAAGCGACTTTTTGCGAACTAAAAGTTCATCTTAGCCCAACGGGTGCCAAAGTTGAACAATCAAAAGATTGTGATAACTTTGCTCCGGGTATCTGCCGCTTTGCTACCGATGGCAAGGAAATGGTTAAAGTTAAATAAATGGGGTATAGGGTACGCATTGCGCGTACCCTTGGCTCATTTAATGATGTCGCATAACGATATTAGTACCATCTCGAAGCGTGACGGGGTTTGCAACCCCGTTACTCACGTTTTAAAAGTTATTAAAAACCGCAAATGTTTAGGTCGGGGTTGCAAACCCCGACCAGCACAGGTGGGTACGCACCGCTTACATTTTTTGGGGTTGTAATGCAATCTCTGCTGCGCAATGCGACACCCTACAAACTACGATCCAGCTTGCGATAACTAATCGCTTCACTTAAATGCTTGGTTTCTATCTGCGCTGAGTTTGCCAAATCCGCAATCGTCCGCGCCAGTTTTAAAATGCGGTGATAAGCGCGGTGTGACAAACCAAATTTATCCATGGCCTGCTCTAAAAGCTGGTGGCTATCTTCGGATAACACGCACAACTTTTTAACTTCTTTTGCTGATAATGCCGAATTGGCTTTGCCGCTTCGTGCTACGGCGATGTTACGTGCGGCGACCACACGCACTCTGATGGTGGCACTGCTTTCTTCACCGCCCGGCGCACCTTTACGTAATACCTCATGAGATATACGCGGCACTTCCAGATGCATATCAATCCTGTCCAACAAAGGCCCGGATACTCTGGCCCGATAGCGCATGACTTGTTCTGACGTACAGTGACAGCGCCCTGAGGCGTCACCTAAATAGCCGCAGGGACAGGGATTCATGGCGGCGATTAACTGAAATCTGGCGGGAAAATCAACTTGCCGGGCGGCGCGTGAAATAGTGATATGCCCTGTCTCCAACGGCTCACGTAAAACTTCCAAGACCTTACGATCAAATTCGGGGAGTTCATCCAGAAATAAAGTCCCGTTATGGGCTAGTGATATTTCGCCAGGTCTGGGATTACTGCCACCACCGACCAGCGCCGCCGCTGAGGCGGTATGATGCGGTGCGCGATAAGGCGGTTTTAGCCAGTTGGCAACATCCAAACCTTGATCGCTAATGGAGGCAATGGCGGCGGTTTCTTGAGCTTGTTGTTCGGTTAACAACGGTAAAATAGTGGGCAACCGTGCTGCAATCATCGATTTTCCGGTGCCTGGAGGCCCGAGCATAATTAAATTATGGGCGCCGGCAGCAGCAATTTCAAACGCTCTTTTAACATGATATTGGCCATGGACATCAGCAAAATCGAGCTCATTGGGTGGTGCGGGTGGTTCGGTTTGTTGAAATTCGGGTTGTATTTGCGTCTGTCCACTAAGATGGGCGCAGACTTCTAACAGATGTAAGGCGGGGATAATTTCAATCCCTTTAACCAGCGCCGCTTCGGCGGTATTTTCTTTGGGCAGGATTAGTTTTCTTTTGTGGTTTCTGGCTTGTATGGCGATAGGAAGAACGCCTTTGATGGGGCGCAATTCGCCACCCAACGACAGCTCGCCAATACATTCGTATTGTTTAAGATTAGCCATGGGAATTTGGCCGGATGCCGCCAAGATACCTAAAGCAATGGCTAAATCAAAACGGCCGCCTTCTTTGGGTAAATCAGCGGGTGCCAGATTGACGGTAATGCGCTGGGCAGGAAATTCAAAACGGGAATTTAATAGTGCGCCCCGAACACGATCTTTGCTTTCTTTGACGGCAGTTTCCGGCAAGCCGACAATATTTAAGGAAGGCAAGCCGTTAGAAATATGAACTTCAACCATTACCAGAGGCGCGTCAATTCCTGATCTGCCCCGGCTAAAGATAACCGCTAAGCCCATGGCACTTCTGAATGGTTATTATATTTTTGTAGCGCCATTATAAAATTCCCGGCATTCCAATTATGAATAGTACAACTCGCAAAAAAATAACCGACACCCTATCGTTCCCACGGTCCGGCGTGGGAACTAGGAGAATCCTGGGGGGGGTATTTTTTGCCTACATCCTTAAGCCAACGCGCAGTTTAACCTTACAATTATTCTTTATTAAGAACGGTGCCTTCCATTGCAGACACGCGTTTTTCCAGGTCTTCCAGTTTTGAGCGGGTTTTTGCCAAGACCATTTTTTGTACTTCAAATTCTTCACGGGTAACCAAATCCAGCTTGCTTAACGCACCTTGTAAAATGGCCTGGAACGTTTTTTCCAGATCGTCTTTCAGGTTACTCAGGCCGGGCGGAATGGCGCTAGCCAAACGATTGGCAATATCATCAATAGCTTTAGGATCAAACATTAGGGTAATCTCATATTAGTAAAGAGAGGTAGATTGGATTATCTTTTTTTACGCTAAACACGCGTTTAAGGCGACCCAACCTACGGTGTTATTTATTAAGCAAAGGCTTTTTTGAAAAATTCAGGTTGCGCCAAAGAGGCTTTGTGAATATCAACATTATAATAAACCGTTTCAAAAGGCTTGTTTATTGAATCCTGCTCCCTGAATGTTGATAAAGCCGTTTTACTGGCAATCGTAGCACTCCACCAGCCGGAAGGATACAGGCATTGTGGAAAAAACAGGGTTTGTAAATGACCAAAACCACTAGTACACATGGCGTTGCGCATTTCACCGATCAGCTTCATGTTAAATAGTGCAGACTCGCTTTGTTGCACGATCATGCCATTTTCTGAAAGACAGTTAAAGCAATCACGGTAAAAATCTTCGCTGAATAAACCTAAAGCAGGGCCAATCGGGTCAGTGCTGTCTACGATAATAATATCGACTGAATTAGGTGCCGCATCTTTTACCCATTTAATACCGTCGATAAACTTCAGATCAGCTCTGGGGTCATTATTGGATTCGCAGAGTTCAGGGAAATAAATTTCCGCCAGACGGGTAACGCGCTCATCAATATCAATTTGAACGGCATGTTCTACAGACGGATGTTTTAACACTTCTCTTAACGTGCCGCAGTCACCGCCACCGATAATCCAGACTCTTTTTGGATTGGGATGCGTGTACAAAGCCGGATGGCTCATCATTTCGTGATAAAAAAAGTTATCGCGGGTTGATACCATGGTGCAGCCATCAATGACCATCAAGTTACCGAAGGTTTCGGTTTCATAAATTTCAAGATGTTGAAATTCAGATTGTTCTTCGTGTAATTTTTGTTTAATTTTTAATGAAAAGGCCGATTCAGCCCCTGGGACTTGCTCGGTAAACCATTCAGTTGGGTTCATGTAAAGATTCCTGAAAAAAATAAACGAATAAATAAGTCCGCATTATATTAGAATTCTGCATCCTTTAGGCATAAAACGAAGATTTGAGTGAATTTAAGTCAGAAAAAAATTGGGGTTATACTTATTATTCCATCAATAACAGCGGGTATTTTTGCGTAAAATAACGATAGGCAAGGTGTCTTTCAAGTCCGCTATATAAAATAGCATTAAGCACGACCGCTAAAAAATAAACGCATAAATAAGCACGCACACTATTACAATTCTG
>CAIUYS010000498.1 GCA_903903365.1 uncultured Methylococcaceae bacterium | reverse complement strand
GAAAAATAAGGCGCGCACGGCATGCCCTGCAGAAAATAATGTCGCTTAATCACCAAAGGTCTCTATATGATATCGTAGACAAGGTGAGCTGATAAATTCCGTTTGGGTGAGGGGGGCATATATTAAGGAGCTAAAACGTTTTTTAATCTCACGGGTAATTCCCATGCTAAATGAGGCTACAAACAGGGCTTTAAGTTATCTCCCGTGTAATAAACAGGCCATGCTACATAAGCATTTCAGGTGCTGGTTGAATAAAGACAATGACTATCAGGGCATTGTCGATTAAAATAGCCAAGATTTTAAAACTGCCAATCAGTTATCTTCTGAATACCATACCTTCTCAATGACAAAATACATTTTCATTACCGGCGGTGTTGTTTCATCGCTAGGCAAGGGCATTGCTGCATCGTCGCTTGCCGCCATTCTTGAGGCCCGAGGTCTCAAGGTCACTATGACCAAGCTGGATCCCTACATCAATCTTGATCCGGGCACTATGAGCCCTTTTCAACATGGTGAAGTATTTGTCACTGAAGATGGTGCAGAAACTGACCTGGATTTGGGCCATTATGAACGGTTTCTTAAAACCACGATGGCCAAAAAGAATAATTTCACCGCAGGTCAGGTTTATGACAGCGTTTTGCGTAGCGAGCGTAAAGGTGACTATTTAGGCGCTACCGTTCAGGTTATTCCGCATATTACCGATGAAATAAAGCGCCGTGTTTATCTAAGCGCTGAAGGCATGGATGTTGCTTTAATTGAGATTGGCGGTACTGTCGGTGATATTGAATCATTGCCATTTATGGAAGCTATCCGACAAATGCGTTTCGAACTGGGTGCAGAAAGGTCGCTGTTTATTCATCTAACGCTGGTGCCTTATATTCGTTCGGCCGGTGAAATCAAAACCAAGCCTACTCAGCATTCAGTAAAAGAATTGCGTGCGATTGGTATCCAGCCGGATATTTTGATTTGTCGTTCTGAGCGTCCTGTGCCACTAGCTGAGCGCCGAAAAATTGCCTTGTTTACCAATGTAGAAGAAAAAGCGGTTATTTCTGCGATCGATGCCGACTCTATTTATCGCATTCCGTTGCTACTGCATGAGCAAGGTCTGGATGATATTGTTGTCAGCAAGTTGAGACTCAATGCTTTGCCGGCAGATTTAACGGAATGGAAGACTGTTATTGAAGCTCTGACCCATCCGGTTAAGGAAGTGACTATTGCCATTGTTGGCAAGTATGTTGATCATTCTGATGCGTATAAGTCTCTAAATGAAGCGCTGATTCATGCCGGTATTTCTACCCGTACCAAGGTCAATATTAACTATATTGATTCAGAGCTTATAGAGGACGAAGGCGTTGCCCGTCTGAAAAATGTTGATGCGATTTTGGTGCCGGGTGGTTTTGGTGAGCGTGGCGTGGAAGGTAAAATTGCCACAGTTCGCTATGCCCGCGAAAATAAAATCCCGTATCTGGGTATTTGTTTGGGGATGCAGGTTGCTGTCATTGAATTTGCCCGCGATGTTGCAGGTCTGGAAGGTGCGCACAGTACGGAATTTTTGCCTAAATCACCGCATCCTGTTATCGGGTTGATTACCGAGTGGTGGGCTGAAAGTGGTCAACTGGAAACGCGGGACGAAAATACTGAGCTGGGTGGTTCCATGCGTCTGGGTGGACAAAAATGCCGATTACAAAATGATTCATTGGCTTTTCAGCTTTATCAGAAAGATGTAATTACCGAACGGCATCGTCATCGTTATGAGTTTAATAATTCATATATTGAAAGGCTGGAAAAGGCCGGGATGCGCTTTTCCGGCAAATCAATTGACGGACGACTGGTTGAAGTCATTGAATTACCGGATCATCCGTGGTTTTTAGCCTGTCAGTTCCACCCTGAATTTACCTCAACGCCCAGAAAAGGACATCCCTTGTTTTCCGGATTTGTCGTTGCAGCCTCACAAAATAAAAAGGTAACAACTTAATGAAATTATGTGGTTTTGAAGTTGGATTAGATCAGCCGTTTTTTTTAATCGCCGGCCCTTGTGTGATTGAAAGTGAGCAATTGGCACTGGATACAGCAGGTTATCTTAAAGAATTAACAACCGCTTTAAACATCCCGTTTATTTACAAATCATCGTTTGATAAAGCCAATCGCTCATCACACGAAAGTTTTAGAGGTTTGGGGATAGAGAAAGGCCTGGAAATACTGGAAAAAGTTAAGCAACAAATCGGTGTTCCGGTATTAACGGATGTCCATGAAGATACGCCCTTAGCAGAAGTGGCCAGCGTGGTTGACGTTATGCAAACACCGGCTTTTTTATGTCGTCAAACCAATTTTATTCAGCAGGTCGCCTCACAAGGCATACCGGTCAATATCAAAAAAGGCCAGTTTCTTGCGCCTTGGGATATGGTGCATGTCGCCAATAAAGCCAAAGCCACCGGCAATCAGCATATTATGGTCTGTGAGCGCGGCGTGTCTTTTGGTTATAACAACCTGGTTTCCGACATGCGCTCGTTAGCCGTGATGAGAGACACTCATTGCCCCGTGGTTTTTGATGCGACCCATTCCGTACAATTGCCCGGTGGACAAGGTACTTGCTCAGGCGGACAGCGTGAATTTGTGCCGGTGTTGGCCAGAGCCGCCATCGCTGTAGGCGTTGCCGGATTATTTATGGAAACCCATCCTAATCCTGCGGAAGCTAAAAGTGATGGCCCCAATGCTTGGCCCATGTACAGAATGCAAGAATTATTAGAAGTTTTATTAACTATCGATCAGGCCGTAAAAGCGAAAAGTCTGATAGAAACAACACTATAGGAAAAATGATGGCCGCAATAATAGATATTCGTGCAAGAGAAATTTTAGATTCACGCGGTAATCCAACGTTGGAGGCTGATGTTGTTTTGGCATCCGGCGTTGTTGGCAGTGCGATGGTACCTTCCGGTGCCTCAACCGGTGAGCGCGAAGCCATTGAGTTGCGTGACGGCGATAAATCCCGTTACTTGGGTAAAGGCGTATTAAATGCGGTTAATAACGTAAGAACAGAGATTCGCGATGCGGTTATCGGTTTGGACGTTAATGATCAGGAAGGTCTGGATAAGGCAATGATCGCTCTGGACGGCACTGATACCAAAGCCCGTTTGGGTGCCAATGCGTTGTTGGCTGTGTCTATGGCAGCCGCTCATGCAGCGTCAAAAGAAGCCGGACAACCTTTGTATCGTCACTTGAACAAATCCGGTGAATTTATTTTACCCGTTCCGATGATGAACATCATCAACGGCGGTTCACACGCTGACAACAGCGTAGACTTGCAAGAATTTATGATCTTGCCTGTCGGCGCACCGACTTTCCGTGAAGCGATTCGTTACGGCGCAGAAGTATTTCATAACTTAAGCAAAGTATTAAAAGCCAAAGGCTTGGCGACTACTGTTGGTGATGAAGGCGGTTTTGCCCCTAATCTTTCTTCAAACGAAGAAGCGATTAGCGTTATTTTACAAGCGATAGAGTTGGCCGGTTACAAACCGGGTGTCGATATTTACTTGGGTCTGGATGCCGCTGCCTCTGAATACTACTCAGACGGTATTTATGATTTGGCCTCAGAAAGCAAAACTTACAACTCAGAACAAATGGCTGATTTCTTTGTTGATTGGGTTGACCGTTACCCCATTATCAGCATTGAAGATGGTTTTGACGAAAATGATTGGGATGGCTGGAAACTGATCACTGAAAAGTTGGGTGGACGTATTCAGTTGGTGGGTGATGATTTATTTGTGACTAATCCCAAAATTCTGCAAAAAGGCATTGACAGAGATATCGCTAATTCAATTCTGATTAAAGTAAACCAAATCGGCACCTTGACTGAAACGTTTGCGGCGATTGATATGGCGCATAAAGCTTCTTACACAGCGGTTATGTCACATCGTTCAGGCGAAACTGAAGACGTTACCATTGCTGATTTAGCGGTAGCAACGGGTACGGGTCAAATTAAAACCGGTTCATTAAGCCGTTCTGATCGTGTTGCCAAATACAATCGTTTGATGAAAATTGAAGAAGAATTAGGCAGTTTGGCTAAATACGCAGGTCGTAGCGCATTTAGAATGCTTTAAAACTTTTAAGTCACAAGGTCAAAGGCTGCGCAAGGTTTAAAAATCTTGTGCCTTTGACCAGATGGATTTTACTTTAAAATTATGAAATATCTTCTTTCAATCATTACGTTGTTGATTATTCTTTTGCAATACCGGTTATGGCAGGGTGATGGCGGTATTGCAGAGATAACAGCACTTCAACTGCGACTTGATGACCTTAAGGAGCAGGTAGAAGAAAAAAAAGAACGTAATGAAACGCTTTATGCTGAAGTAGAGGACTTAAGAAAAGGACAGGAAGCACTGGAAGAAAGAGCCAGAGATGAATTAGGGATGATGCGGGAAGGCGAGACTTTTTTTCAGGTTCTTGAATAAGGCTGACGGCAGGTTAAAGGCGCAAGGCTAAAGGTGTTTTTTTCACCTTTAGCCTTGCGCCTTTTCTTTTTCATGGGTACTATCGGACGCGTGAAAAGGTATAAGGTAACTCGCAATAAATAACATTCGCCAAGTTTCGCAATGCTACTGTTTAGCTGAGTAGGGTGCGCATCGCGCACCACAAACCATGCCAGAGAAAGAACCCTACACGCTACGGGTAGAAAAAAACAATAGATTGTGGTGCAAATAAAACCGTTTAGTGGATGCGGTTTTTAGGTGCGAGATGCGCACCCTACCACTTGTCGTCAACAACAGCGTATTAAAAATAACGCCATTATCCTGAAAATAAAGAGCTTGTTATGAAAATTATAATGATACTAACTGAAGCTTTAAGCCTGTTTAAAAGTCTGCTCAATGATTTGAGTGAGAAACGAGCTCTGGTTTATTTACTCACGCTGGCTTTTGCAGTGACTATTGCTTCCGGTTTTATGCTTTATATGATTGATCCGGATATACACTCACCGTTTGACGGGATATGGTCGGCTTGGGTTACCATGACGCATGTGGGTTTTGGTGACGTAGTGCCAACCTCGTTTTTGGGGCGGTTGTTGTCGGCTGCACTGATATTATTCGGGTTGGCTTTATTTTCGATGTTTACCGCAATAGTGTCAGTGACGCTAATCGGTAAAAATAGGGATACTTGGGGTCAGAATGCGCGACAAATTGAGCAGGACACGAGTCGTATCGAGACTGAAGAAAATCAGATTCTTCATGAATTGGCACGATTACACAAGCGCATGACAGCGCTGGAAAAAAAGTTGTCATCAGATGCCGGAAAAAATAACCCATAGTTTTATACTCGATCTTCGAGTTTTCTTACCTTGACTTTATAATACTAGAGAACCAGCAACATAACGGCCAATAGATGTAGGCCGGAATAAGGCTTTTCAAGCGTAAGCGAGAACAAGCGTTTCCGGCATGCTGAACGAGTGTTCCGGAAACGCCACCACGCGCTACGCCCTTCGATACGCTCAGGACAGGCTTGGGTGGTCTTATTCCGGCCTACTCCTAATGCTTGTTATCGCTGAATTCCCCGAAATCAAGAATTAAAAACTTGAAAATTGAGTTATAGTCATTTACCGGATTGTTGTGACAAGTATCGAAGAATGTCAGGCGAGTCAATCAATGTATTGGAGTCCTAAATGTTAAAGTTTTTTTTAGCAATTATTGTTTTTTTAGTGGCATTGTCTTTGTTCCTGGCTATGAGTGTTGGGGTGGCTTTTTGCCTGGTATGGCTATTTCCGGCTATTTCTTTTGAAATAGGCGTTTTAATTGGAACGGTCAGTCTTAGTATGATGTGTTATCTTTTTATAGTGAGGACAAGTGCCGAACCTGGCATGGGTCCGCCCTCTACAGAAGACGAAATTTTTGATAAAATTTACGGTGATATTGATCTTAATAACGTTATACTGCCACGATCAACACGAAGCAGAAGAAAAAGGCGTTAAGCGACGCGCTTCATTCTGTATTCCGGCTTTATCCATCCAAGCCTTGTAAGGCTACCTTTTAGCTTGACCTTCTAACTTTTCTTACCCATGACCCATTCAATAAAATTTTGGGCTGTTGTTCCTGCGGCCGGTGTTGGCAAACGCATGAACGCAGACCGACCCAAACAATATCTGGAACTTGCCGGTAAAACAGTCATCGAGCATACCTTGTTGCGCTTGTTAAAAGCGGATGTTTTTACGGCCGTTGCCGTCGCAATTTCAAAAGAAGATCCTTACTGGCCCGAGCTTGGCGTGTCAGGTCATAAACAGGTCATTACTGCCGCAGGTGGTAAAGAGCGTGCGGATTCGGTGCTGTCGTCATTAAAATCGATACGCGAACTGGCCTCGGATAATGACTGGGTACTGGTGCATGATGCGGCCAGGCCCTGCATTACGACGACCGATATACACCATCTTATAGTCTCGTTGGTTAATGATGAAGTCGGTGGCATTCTTGCCTTATCGTCACACGACACGTTAAAAAATGTCCAGGGTAACGGTATCGTCGGTACCTTGGATCGACGTCATATCTGGCGGGCGTTAACGCCGCAGATGTTTCGTTATGGCCTGTTAAAAAGTGCACTGGAAGCGGCGGAAGGCAATCCAGCCATAACCGATGAAGCCAGCGCCCTCGAATTACAAGGCTTACAACCCAAAATCGTTGAAGGTCGTCCTGATAATATAAAAATTACCCGACCCGAAGACTTGGCATTAGCGCAATTTTATATGGAGCATCAAAATGATTAGAGTAGGCATGGGCTATGATGTACATCGCTTTAAAGACGGTGGTGAGGTAATCTTGGGCGGCGTCAAAATAGACTATGAGCAAGGTCTGGAAGCGCATTCCGATGGTGATGTCGTGTTGCATGCTTTATGCGATGCCTTGCTGGGCGCGGCGGCTTTAGGTGATATAGGCAAACATTTTCCCGATACCGATCCTGAATTTAAAGGCGCGGATAGCCGGGTCTTGTTGCGGCATGTTTACGGCATCGTGCAGGATAAAGGTTATCAGCTGGTTAATGCCGATATGACTATCATTGCTCAAGCTCCTAAAATGGCGCCCCATATTGTTGCGATGTGCCAAAACATTGCCGATGATTTAAACGTGGACGTTGATTGTATTAATGTAAAAGCCACAACCACAGAAAAGCTGGGCTTTGAGGGGCG
>CAIUYS010000497.1 GCA_903903365.1 uncultured Methylococcaceae bacterium | reverse complement strand
TGGTGGATGCGGAAGCGGCCACTTATGTTATAGGTAGCCAGGTGATTCCGGACATGGTGCCCAACTACATTGCTTTTGCCAAACGTGAGGAGGCGGAAGCGTTCTTGGCCAAAGAGGGCGGCGAGATAATGGACTTCACCTTTGCCTACCGTGATGTATCGGAGGTGGGAACCACCACACCGTTTCGGATTCGCACGGCGGTGACACCGGGCGCGGGTAATTTTGCCGTCGGCATGGTCTACGGCTATCTTCAAAAAGATAATCTTAAAATTGGCTCCAATAGCAGGGATCCGTCTACTTTTATCAATGAAAATAGGGGGCAGTCGAAAGCGCCAAAGGAATTGCAGATTCAGCAACAATCCCTGACCTTCAATTACTCGCCCACTGACAACCTCGCGTTATTCGCCAACCTGCCCTGGTTTGAAAAAAGGTCGACCAGCTTGTCGAGATCAGCGCCAGGTGCTGCGGTAAGAGAATCAGTAGAAAACACTAATGGCTTTGGTGACATTAGCCTTGAAGGGCGCTATAACTTTTGGCACACCAATCGCTGGGATAAGTTCGCCACCGTTTTGCTGGGTACCAGCCTGCCTACCGGCCAATTCAACTTCAAAGATCACGCTCCTGAACCGGCTCTAGGCCCCTATTCCCAACAAGCATTGATCGGCCAATCGATACCGGGATTACAACTCGGTAAAGGAACTGCAACCTTCACTGGCGGGTTACTCTACTCTCAGCGCTGGAAAGAAATCTGGCTACACACTCAGATCATGTACAACGCCAACCCTGAAAATGATGACCAATATGCCTTCGGTGATGTTCTTACCGGTGGCATAGCCTTGCACTATACGCCAAGCTACAACTTGATGGTCGGGGTTGAAATGGACGCCAGCAATGCCGCAAAAAACAAGTATATGGGTAATAATATCGGTAATACCGGTGGTACCACAACCAATCTGGCATTTGTTTCCGACTATCGGTTTATGAATGCCTTTGGTGGAAATTTCAAGCTGCGTGGCTCAATCGGCTTACCCATTTACGAGGATATGAATTACAAAAAAGTCACTTATCCGGCTAATCAGGCAAATCAGGCGACTCAAATTCAACTAGGCGATGGCTACTTTGCCAACATCTCCGTGGTTTGGACCTTCCGCTCCGCTCCAGACTATTAACCAGTCACAGGCAAGCCGGTTTACTTATGTTCCAGGTCAGGTAAACCGGCTGTAAATCCGTTGAAATTACCGGCAACCATGAATCCGCAGAAGAATTATATTTTTATATCATTAATTATCGGGATATCTTTGGAGGTGAGGAAATATGGTTAAGCGGTCAATCTTAAAACTCCTGATTTGCCTGGCGCTAAACTTCGCAAGCCAGACCATTGCTGTTGAGTCGGATGAGCTATTACAACCTGATGAAGCGTTTCAATTCACCGCCAAAGTGAATAAAGCAGACTCACTGTTACTGTCTTGGGATATTGCCAACGGTTATTATCTGTATCGCCACAAAATCAAAGTTGTTTCGCTAACTAACGGAATTAAAGTGAGTGAACAGTTTTTTCCCGCCAGCCAAACTAAACACGATAAATTTTTCGGTGATGTGGACATCTATCGAGATCATCTGGAGATTAAAATTTTGCTTCAGCGACAAGAACCAACACTAAAAAAGCTGATGTTGGAAGTCACTTTCCAGGGTTGCGCCGAGGTAGGTGTTTGTTACATGCCTATCCAAAAAACGCTTTCTCTCGATTTGTCAGATTAACGCTTTATCGAGTTGAGTACACTTTCTATGTCAGACAAAGCCTATAATTTCCCTATGCAAATTCCAGCCTAGAGTATCCATCTCGCCCCTAAAATCATATCGATGAAACTGATTTATTGATGCCGAAATCTATTCTTGTTGTTCACTTGCGGCCAATTGAATTTCTTTCTTTATCATGACAAAGGGTGCGCGATGCACACCCACGACTCATATTGCCTCTTTCAGAGAACCTGCTGACCGTTATCGGGAGCATGCAGGGAGTTCTTGCACACTGCCAGAGTCTCTCAAGGAGTGTCGGCAGAGCCAATGGGTGACCCCTAAGGTTAATGAGTGACTGCCAAGCTATTTTTAGCCGCTCCATTATAGTTTACCGATAAGTCTTGGCGGTTATAAGACACTCCCAGAGACTATTTACCGCTTACCAAGCACTATAAAAATACGCCCGATAAGGCGCAAGAATTGTCCTGAAAGATAGCGGGATTATCTTGCAAGGTATAACTTGACAACAGACAGCAAAACGACTTAACTTAAAATTTAGCACGATCGGGAAACAAGCTTAAGCCTTGCATGGCCGTATAGACGATCAATGGTAGAGTTGATTCATCGTCACTGTGTGGTAAATGGCGGTTTGCTGTCTCGCGAAGCTGGAGCTTCGCCGCCTGGGTTCCCAATCAGGAGATTGGGAACCAGCGCATTTAGCATAAAATTGCACGGCAAATACCAACTAATATCCACCAACAATCACAACACTACTTCTTCCCCCGCCCTGTTTTTCAACCACAACTTTAGCGCCAATGCGTTCTACCAAAATAGGTACATGCGAGATTACACCGACTTTTCTGCCCAAGGCTTGCAGGGTATCCAGACTGGCGATGGCAATGTCCAAGGTTTCAGGATCAAGGCTGCCGAAGCCTTCGTCGATAAACAGGGATTCAACTTGGGTTCTGTTTGAAGATAGCGAGGCCAGTCCCAAGGCCAGCGCCAGCGATACCAGAAAGCTTTCGCCACCGGACAGGCTGTGTACGCTGCGCACATCATCGGCCATGTCCCGATCTATAATCTGCAATTCCAGATCACTGCCGGGTACACGCTGTAAGTGGTATCGTTTGGCAAAGTCTTCAAGATGTTGGTTACTGTGCGCCAGCAAGGCTTCCAGGGTTAAGCTTTGAGCAAATACCCGAAATTTTGAGCCATTGCTGGAGCCGATCAATTCATTCAGGCTTTCCCATTGTTGCCAGCGGTTTTGTTGCGTTTCCAGTTCGGCTTTTAAATGACTGCTGGCGGTGATTTTTTTATCATCTTCCCGAAGCAGAAAAATTTGTTCGTCTCTCTGTGAACTCAAATTTTGTTGTTGCAACTTTAATTCAGCGGCTTTTTGCTGAGCGACTTCTTCGGTTGTTTCAACGGCCTGATTTTGGTGCTGAAGACAGTCCTCGGTTTTCACTTTTAACAAAGTTGTCGATTCCTGCAAAGCCCGTTCCAAAATATGCCTATTGGTTTTTTGTTCGTTCAACCAGGCTTCGTCGTGTTTAAGCAAGTCGGTTAACTGCTCAAGAGTAATCGCGTGTTTTTCCAGTGCCTGATTCAATGTGGTTAAAGCAGCCTCCCGGTTATTTTGTCTGCGACTGGTCTCAAGCTGCCAATGTTGTTGCTGTTGTTGAAGACTTGCCAGCTCTTTTTCAAGTTGCGTGGTGGCATTAACGGCTTGTTGATGAGCCGCTTTTGCGGTGAGCATGGCTTGGTTGACGTGTTGTTCATAATTATCCGCTGACCACTTGGTTCCCGAAGCCAAGCTTGGCAACACACCCTCTCGCTCGGTTGACAAGCTTAGTTTTTCTTGCGTTTTACGCCGGATTTCAGTTTGTTTGTCTTGATAGTGTTGCAGGCATTGTTCCAAAGTCTGCGCTGCCAGTTTTTCCTCATGCTTGATGTCAACCAACGCGGTTGTTGCGTTGGCAAGCGCTTGTTCGGTTTGCTGAAACTTTTGTACGCTGGCCTTAAGTTCGGCAAACGAACCGTGTAAATAAATAGGCCAATTTTCCAGTTGCGCAAACGGACTTTGTAACACCTCGACAATGGCTTGCAGTTGTTTTTCCTGTTGCAAAACAGTGGCGCGGCTATGTTCCAAATCAGCTTTGTGCTTGGCGAGTTGCTTGTCCAGTTCGGCATAGTCGTTAGCTAATTGCTCTGTTTTTAACTGGGTTGCATCAAACAATGCTTGTGCGATTTTTAGCTGTTTTTGTAATTCAAGCGCCGCTTTTTCTTGGGTTTTGATCAGTGCCAACGCACTCAGCAATTTTTCATGACGCGTGTTGAGTAACGGTAAAAGTGACGTATCGGTGACTAAACAATCGGGTTTATCGGGCAAGGCTAAAGCACACCAGTCCTTGTCTAAGGATTCCAGTTTTGTCTGCGCTTGCGGTAAAGACGTTGCATAATCCCGCTGGGTCTCCACGGCGTGAGCAAGCGTTTTATTTAATTCCGCACTGTTTTTAATCAGTGTTTCTTTCAGACTTTGCAGCTCTTTAACCCGGCCTGATTGGGCGGTTATCTGCTCGTTAAAAAAAGCAGGCAGGTCAGTGCCAGAATTATCGTCGTCTTTAAAGGGATGTTCAAGCGCACCACACACCGGACACGGCTGATCTTTGCTTAATAACTGACGAAATTGTTCGGCGTTTTTATGGGTGGTTGCCTGAAGCAAATCCAGAGCTTTTTTGGCTTCCTCAAGCACCAGCTCGTTATTGAGTTGTTGCTGCGTTGCTGTTTGCAATTGTTCGTTCGCATTATTAATAAGCTGTTCGGTAGCAGTTAATTTATCCGTGTCTTGTTTTATCAGCTGTTGCAGTTCCAGCGCCTGAGTAGCCAAATTCAAAGCACCATTGACTGCTTTTACACTGGCTTCAAGCGTGTCTTTTTCTTGATACAAAACCTCCAGCGGCTGTTGACTGCCCTGCCCTTTCAGTTGCTCAAGCCGGGTTTGCTGTTGCTCTTGTTGCTGGTGGTTTTCATCAATCGCTGTTTTTAAGCCCGCTAAAACCGGCTCGGCTTTATTAACCAATGCCTTAAGATTTTCGGTCTGCAAAGCATTCGCTGTTTTTTGGATATTAAGCTGTTGATAGCGTTCCAGCTCACCTTCCCAGCGATTCCACTCAGCCGCGATGGGCTTAAGGGCTTGATTGCTATCCAGCCAAGCCGTTAGCTGTGCAAAGCTTGTGGTCTTTTCGGTTTGTTGCTGTAGTAAAGATTGGTGTCGTTGCCGGTCAGTTTGCAGCGTCTTATTGATATTAATTTCTTCGGCAGCCAACGTATTAATAGCCTGTTGAAGAACATCAAGACGGGTATCCAAATCCCTCGCTGTTTTTAATGCCGGTTGGGCTTGCTTTTGTTGTAGTTCAGTGGCTTGCAGTTGGTCAAACAAAACTGTCAGTTGGGCTTTAACGGTTTGCAAAGCACTTTCAGCGGTTAGTTGTAATTGGCTGCTATTATTGAGCGTTTTTTCTGCCACCAAATAATCATCGTTTGCGACTTTATAATGACTTAACAATGGCTGTAACGGCTGCACGGCTTCAACTTTTTGAATCAACAACCGCTCGGCTTCAGCGGCATCCCACACCTGTTGCCGGGCAAGGTGTGCCTCAGTAGCTAACTGCTGGGCTTGCTGGCGTTTTTTAAGCTCGTTATACCAATCGATGATTTTTTGATTACCACTGATTTGCAGATCCACTTCCGTTAATTGCTGACTGAATTGATCCCGTTGCTGTTCAAGGTTTAAACGGGCGTCATCGTCCAACGGAATCAAATTCTGCATCAGACCGGTAATCCGGCTTAAGGCTTCTTTTTCTGTTCTGGCTCGCTCAAACGCTTCCATAGACAACTCGGAATAAATATCCGTACCGGTTATGCGCTCCAACAGGCTGGAGCGTTCATCTTTTTTTGCTTTCAAAAACGCGGCAAAATCACCTTGCGCCAAGAGTACGGAACGACGAAACTGATCAAAATTAAGATCAATCAATTCACTGATCGCTTCTAGCGTATTTTTTTTGCCCTGACCAATCCGCTGACCGCTATCAATCTTGCTTAATATTATTTCCTGCGCCTGCAACCGGCCGCTCGCTTTACCTCTGGCTTTACTCACTTCCCAGCGTGCCCGATAGTGGTGTTTGTCTTTGCCGATAAAATCGACTTCAGCATAAGCGGTGCTGGTGCCTCGACGCAAGATAGAGCGCACATCATTACTGGTAACACGCAAGTTTTCATCTTCATCCTTGTGCCCCACTGCAAAACCGTGACCATCCGGCAAGCGCGGCATTTTGTCATAAAGTGCCAGACACAAGGCATCCAGAATGGTGCTTTTACCGGCACCGGTAGCGCCGGTAATCGCGAACAAACCGGCTTGTTGCAGGGGGCCTTCATTTAACAAAATCTCAAAGGGTTCAGCCAGACTGGCCAAGTTTTTTCCTCTAATCGCTAAAATACGCATTATTGCTTTGCCCTTAGATTTTCCAACAATTCATTAAACAACGTATTCATGTTTTCAGGGGCTTCCTGATCAAATTTGTTTTGATAACAGCGCTGAAACACATCCAGCGGTTGCAACTCTTCCAGCCTTTCTTCCATTGTCACATCGGCCAGACTTTTATTACTGCCACTGTAAGCAGTCGATATTTTTAATAAACGCACGGGTAATTTAGAAATCACGTCTTCAACTTGTTGACGCAAACCAGGCTCCGGCTTTTCAAGTTTGATTCTTAATTCTACAAAAGGTCGTTGTTCCAGCGGCAAGTCATCATCGAATGCCATCTGTTCCAATTGCTCAAGCACATCCAACAGTCCGGCAAAATCTTTACTGTTCGGAATTCTTAACAACTCAATACTGCGGGGGATTTTAAGAGCTACAGTTTCCAACGGCTGCCCTTTTTTAATATCCACTTGCAACACTTGATGCAGATAATGACTCTCATCAAAGGACAATGGAATCGGCGAGCCGCTGTAACGAATATGTTCATTGGCGCCAACGGTTTGGGCCAGATGCAAATGGCCTAAAGCCACGTAAGCAATGTCTTCGGGGAATAATTCAACCGGCAAGGCATGTTGATTACCACCCAGTATTTTGCGCTCACTCAGTTCTGACACACAGCCATTCACCATGTAACAATGTCCGGTTAAAATCAGTGCTTCATCCTGCGTTGCCTTGGCCTGCAACTCACCAAACAATTGCGCATAAAGCGCTTTAACACCGGATATTAAAGGCTCGTCGCTCTGGTCAGTCGGTCGCATCGGTTCCATACCGCTTGCGACACTCCCGCCATCCCTGGCAGTCGGTAAATCGGCATTACGCAAAAACGGCATGGCACCGCACCACACTTTAATTTCACCGGTTGCATTCGTCAGCGGCACCAGCAATCTATCCCAGTTAATAGCGCCATCCTCACGCACCAAGCCACCGACAACAGTAACACCCAGCGCATTAAGAATGGACGACGGCGCATCCAATCGGCTCGCAGAATCATGATTGCCGCCAATCAAGACAATATTCAAAGCAGGTAGTTGTGTTCTGGCTTTAACCAAAAACTCATACAATTGGGTCTGGGCGGCGGCTGATGGATTGGCTGAATCAAAAATATCACCGGCAACAATCAGCGCATCCGCCTGCTTACTTTGCAGCTCCTGCAGCAACCAGTCCAAAAACCGCTGATGCTCCAGTTGCCGCGATACGCCATGTAAACAATGGCCCAAATGCCAATCAGCGGTATGAAATAGTCTTAACATGGTCTTCCTGGTGAAGGTATCAATAGATAGCTCGGCAAATTAATTTTATCGGGTAAGGGTCACGATAACAGTAGCACTTGATATAGGCAACCCATCTAGCGAAATGCCCTACTCTTGATTAATGCATCACAAATCAGTTATTAAAATAGTTCGTAAACACTTGCATCAATGTACGACTTATCGTACGATAATTTTTTACAATTTAAGGGGTAACTTTTATGCAAACATTAACCGCAAGTGAAGCTCGCGCAAATTTCTATCGTTTGATTGATCAAACGGCCGAGCATCATGAACCGATTACTATCACCGGTAAACGGACTAACGCTGTTTTAGTCTCTGCTGAAGACTGGTCAGCCATACAGGAAACACTTTATTTATTGAGCGTGCCGAATATGCGTGAAACTATTATGACAGGCATGGCAACAGACATTAAAGACTGTAGCAAGGAACTTGAATGGTAAGTTGGGCACTGTTTTATACAAAGCAAGTACAAAAAGATGCTAAAAAACTTGCCGCCGCTGGATTAAAAGACAAGGCACTTCAACTGCTTGATATTTTGAAAATTGATCCCTTTCAAAATCCGCCACCCTTTGAGAAACTTGTAGGCAATCTGTCTGGCGCGTACTCGCGTAGAATCAATATCCAACACCGCTTAATCTATGAAGTGCTAACCCATGACAAACAAATCAAAGTATTGCGGCTTTGGACACATTATGAATAGACTGGCGGTAATTATTCTCCCTTTAAAAACGGGGGAATAATTACCAAAAATTTAGTTACTTACCACAATCACAAGACTTTTCGCCTGCGACCAACCGGTTGGGTGCCATTAACCATCCCAAACCTACTGCTTTATACGTTTCACGAATGACACCAATCTCTTTAATAAGCTGGCCATCAGGATAAACTCCGTGAATCTCTGCCATTAATTCATCATGCGTTTTACCTTAAACAACTGGATCAAAACCAGCATCATTAATATCTTTAAAGTCCTGCCGCCCCTGTTTATTTCGAGAATATAACCAAGTCACTTCTTTACTGCAAAGTGGGCATAGGCCATCATAAAGCAAGGTAAATTCTATTTTATCGTGGGGGTTTTTCATTGTATCTCCGTAGCGACAGATGGATTAACTTGCCAGTAAATTTTTTTTAACTCGCTCACCACGAAGCAAGCGAAGAATTCTGTTTTTCTTTGCATATCATAGTTAAATGAGATACTTTTGTTATTTAATTTTTTGTTAAAATATTCAATTGTAGTATTAATCTTACCCAGCATTTTCCAGTGAACCGGCCGCATAAGCACAAGTCTCTTAATTGTTGTATAAAATACCAGTTCTATTTATTTTGTGCAGTTTTATCTCAGGTGGTAGCGTGTTAAAAGTTAGAGCTCTATTATTTACAGGTCTCTTGTTGTCTGGAGTGCTTTCTGGGTGCCTTGCAAGCCCGATCGCAGAACAATGGGCAAAAGTGACTCGACCGACTTATGCCATTAGCACTCAGAGCATTGGCACTTATAACGCCGGTTGCATAAGCGGTGCGGTTTCTGTACCGGCTAACGGCACCGGGTATCAAATGATGCGCTTATCTAGAAATCGGGCTTATGGCCATCCGGACTTAAAACAGTTTATTGAAAACTTGGGGCAAACTGCCGCCAAACAACATTTAGGATCTTTGTTAATTGGTGATTTAGGACAGCCCCGAGGTGGCCCGACTTTAAGCGGGCATCGTAGCCATCAAAGCGGATTGGATGTGGATATTTGGTTTTTGCTATCAAAACAAGCCGCCAGTCGCACCCTGGCATTAAATGAACGAGAAACCTGGAACGCGCCTTCAGTGCTTGCCGCCCAATCGGATGCGATAAATTACACACATTGGTCGTTAGCGAATGAAAAGGTGCTTGAAGCTGCGGCACGTATGCCTGAAGTGGATCGGATTTTTGTTAATCCCAGTGTTAAACGTGAATTGTGTATCCGACATACTGCGCAGGGTTGGTTGAGAAAAATTCGTCCCTGGTGGAAACATGATGATCATTTTCACGTTCGGCTTAAGTGTCCAAAAGACAATAAATATTGCCAGGGACAAGACGCCCTGCCGCAAGGTGATGGCTGCGATGCCGAACTAAACTGGTGGTTTTCGGAAGAAGCCAAACACCCGGTCATCACCAAAGCACCGCCGAAAGAATTGCCACTGCCTGCCCTGTGTGATGAAGTATTAAAAGAGTGATCTTAGCGTAGGGCGTGCCGTGCGCGCGAGATGAGGGAGTTAAGATAATTCTATTCTGGGGACAAGGCGCGTGCAGCACGCCCTACTGGACTGTGTGATGCGGTGTTAAAAGATTGATCTGGTTAGATAGAAAGATGATGTAGCCGGAATAATATTTCGCTCAAACACGCTTATTCCGGCTACAAATCTAACTTTTCCTTCGTGGCGCTATGCTTTAATTTGATACTTATTTGGTTTTGGCATGTTGCTCTTTACCGGCAATCAGGATACGCGCCAATTTACGCAAGCCATCAGAAGATATTTCCAAGCCCAAAGGTGCACCTATATTTTCAAGCTGATACATCACATCGGTAGCGGCTATAAAGGTCATATAACGTAGCCCTTGTATCTCCGGCAATTCTTTAGCCAATGTTTTTAATTGAGGTGCCAGAAGTTGCCAAGTATGCGTAAAAAAAACGCGTACCGGATCATCGCCGTTAGCATCATGGTCTTTTAATCCGGCCTGAAAAGCACTGCGTGATTCCAGAAGCGTTTCCATCAAGGCATCACGCAATTCGGGTGATTTAGTATCATCGGATGCCTGTTGGATGGCTTTACTCAAAAATGCATCCCATTCCTGCCAACTGGCTTGCCATTGTTTTTGTTCGGCGGCGCTTAACGGGGCGGCCGGTTTTTTGTCTGCTTGTTTGGCAGGTGCATTGAAGGCCAGTTTAATGGCAACGCCATTGTCGTTAGCCTCGGCACTGCTAAATTTTAAGGATTTAAGCAGCTCTTTAACTTCCGCTACGTTCTCTTTGGGTAAAAATTCCGTCACTGTTTTT
>CAIUYS010000496.1 GCA_903903365.1 uncultured Methylococcaceae bacterium | reverse complement strand
TCGGTTTTAAAATGTCGGGTAATAGCGGGGCGGTTTTTTTCATGAATTTTCGAACGCTGGACAAACGACCAGGCGCTATTCGAGACCAGGCTTGCCAAGATGTAACCCAGCAACACCCACTCGGTTTTTTGGCCTCCCCAACACACCAGCGCTACCGCCAACAAAGGGCGCAGGACGCTATCAGTGGTTTGCCACAAACTGGCTCTCCGCTGTCTGCGTTCACCAATCAATAACTGAATACCCAGTTCGCGGCGAACGGTTACGACCAGAAGAATGCCAGCCAGCATCAGCAGCCAAAAATCGCTGTGCAAAAAATAACTACCCATAACACCGCCCAGCACCAGCAAATTTATTGCCAGAACGGTTGAACGATTAGTCAGTCGGGTCACCACCGCATATAAATCGGTGCGCTCCCATTTATTTCGGCACTCCGGTAATAAGCGCATACCGGCGCAGATAAAAGGGTAGGAAAACAAAGTAACGCCAAGCGCCACAAAACCGTTTAATAAAGCAACTTGTCCGTAAACATCCGGTGTTACCAGTTCGGTGAGCAAGCGAGTACCTGCCAATAAAGCGCAAGCGGATAACAGTTGTCCAAACAGAGCCCAAAAGGCATCACCGAATAAGCGTCTTTCTTTTAATAATTTGAACATGGTTTTACCTTTAAATACTGGTTGTCAGGATGGATGCTGATAATACGAAGCCGAGGCCATCGGGCCTGCGTCCAAAGACACTAAACCAGACTGATAGCCGGTGCCCAATACCGTTCCCCAGAGAAACATCAGTAGCGCATTTTGTGGAAAATACTCCCACATATTAAAGGTCAGTCCGGCAACGAAAATAAACATCACCACCAAGCCTTTGTTGGGGTGACCCGACATTCTTGTCGTTATCCATAAAAAGAAAATATACGCCAGCAGACCTATCAAGCCATAACCGTTCAGCAAGAATAAATACAGACTGTCAGAATCAAATTGCCCCTTAAAATGTTCCGCACCATAAAGAATATTGATGGTATTGGAGCTCAGTCCCAAGCCCCAGCCAAACAGCACATCTGCGGGGCCATGGACTTGTTCGGAAAAGACCCGATGCCATAAATCAATACGACCATCTTCGGTTGGATTGGCATCATCACGACCACTGAGCAAAGGACTGGAGGCCAACAACAGCGCACCCACGGCAAACACGGGTGCCGGCATGATCAAAGCCCAGCGATCCCGAGGCCTAAGCAGCGCATAAACCTGAAAATAAATGACCAACAACGAACTAATGAAAGCGGTTCGTGAGCCACTCAGTAACGCTAAAAATACACTGACAGCCACCCACTTTCGCATTGACGGCACCAATGAAAACAGTAGCGCACAAGTCGCCATAGTCGCTCCAAACAGATTGGGACTGACAAAAGTACCGAATGGCCGTCCCCCGCCCAAAAATGAAACACCAAACAAAGGCGGTGCCCACAAAGCCTGGGCCAAAGCTAATACGGCCTCAAGGGCAAGGTAATAACGCAGATAATGCGCAAACTGATAGATAACCGCTTCACCGCCGCCTAAGCGACTGACCACGAAGCCGATCAATGCCAGTGGCAAGTATTCAAAAACACGCAGACCCGCCAACGGCACCACCCAAGGCAAGTCCAGATAGAGTGCATAGCCCGCTTCAAACAGTACATAAGTTGCCACCACACCCAAAAAGGCAAATACAGGACTGGTTAAAATGCCGCGCCGCAAGCGTGGTTCAAAAAACAAATACGCAACCAGCACAACCAGCATGACCTCGCGAAGAATACGCAAACCAAAATCCTGTTCGCCATAAACCTCCTTCACGCCTGTCCAGGCTGATTCGACCTGAGGCAAAGAAGCCAGCACCGACACACTGACCAGCGTAACCAGTAAAATAGGCAAATCTTTTTCGAAGCGTATATTCATCTAATGACTACCCTTTAGCGCTGCCGCGTCTTTTGCAGCAGACAGATAATGATGATTCGGGGGCTTTCCAAACCAGTCGCCCATTGCCTGATAACTTGGTATCCAGGCCGACCGGTTTTTGAGCGCCGTGTCCGCTCTTCAGTGTTACCAGCATGGCTTCCCGAAGGACACTCAAACCGAAATCCTGTTCGCCATAAACGGCTTTTACACCCGTCCAGGTTGCTTGGGCAATCGGTAAAGAAACCAGCGTTGACGCACTAATCAGCGCAAACAACAGAACCGGTAATTTTTTTTCGAAGACTGTTTTCATATTACACCTGTACCTCTTCTGCTATCTCTTCCGTCACTTCAACCTTAGGCAAATAGCGACTGTTCTGACGTTTTCCCAACCAATCACCCACCGCCTGATAACCCGCAGTAAAGACTGAGTTGTTCTTGTGCTCCCTATCGGTTCGGTTGTAGGCGTAACCATAGTAAGGGTAATAAGATGACCCCTCTTTCATATCGTTGATAATAAAACCATTGGGCTTTATTCCAACCTGTTGAAAACGCCTGAAGCTGACCTCCAATTCTTGCGCCGTGTAACGACCTTCCTTAACCACCAGAAAGGTAGCATCAACGTGCTTGCCCATAATGGCGGCGTCAGTTGCACCCAAAATCGGAGGCGAATCAATAACGATATGGTTATAAAAACTTTTCAACTGCTCAAGCGTCTCCGCCAGATTACCTATCTCCAGCAATTCCGCCGGATTTAAAACCATACTGCCACGCGGTATAAAGTCCACACCGACATCGGGCAGACTGATGATGACTTCACCGAGTGTGGCTTTACCGGACAACAAATCAGAAAGCCCAGGTTGCTTATCAATGGAAAAAGTTTCATGCAAGCGACCGTTGCGCATATCGGCGTCAATGATTAACACCCGCTTTTTAATACTCGCCAGCAATGCCGCCAGGTTGGTACTGACAAAAGATTTACCCATACCGGGTGCCGGACTACTGACCATGATGACTTTAGTGGCATCACTGGCCATCGTTGCTTCCAGCGTGGTACGCAAACCGCGCAGCGATTCTACGGAAATATCAAGCGGCTCCTGACTGACCAGAATGCCAGGTTCACGATCTTTGCCCTGGTCAATCAAACGTGTCAGTCGACGCTGCTTTTTGCTATGCGGAATGGCGGCAAAAAGCGGCAAGCCCACTTGATACTCCAGCAAAGCCGGATAATTATCGTGGCGCTGCAAGGAGTGTCTCAAAAATACCTGAGCCGATCCGGCCGTCAATCCCAGCAAAGTGGCAAGGGTTAATAACAAAGCGGGATTTGGCCAATACGGCTTTTCCGGCGTTACCGCTAAATCAACGATCCGGGAATTACCGAGCGAACCGGCAGCAGCAATACGCTGTTCCTGGGCGCTGTTCAGCAGCGACGTGTAGAGTTCGGTGTTGACCTGAACATCCCGAGACAAGCTGACCACGCTCTGTTGAGTACGCGGTAAATCCTTGATTCGCTTTTCCAAAGTCCCCAGTTTGTTGTCAATCCGCTTGATTTGCGCACTGGTGGCGACCATGTCAGGATGCGCGGATTCCAGACGTTGACTCTGCTCGTCGTACTTTTGCTTGAGTTGAATACCCAGCGTTTCCATTTCGGACGCTTGTTTTAGCAATATTTCAGCCTCGGCGGATATATCAACCGCGCCATGTTTTTGCCGGTAGGCACTCAAGCCTTGTTCCGCCTTTTCCAGACGATCTTTAACAATAGGCAACTGACTTTCCAGAAAGCCCAGCTTTTGCGAAGCTTCCGCAGATTCCCAATTGACAGTCGCGTTGACATAAATGGTCGCAATATCGTTGACTGATTTAGCGAGTTGCTCCGGATTATCACCTTTAAGCTCGACACTAAGTATATCCGTGTCTTTGGAAACCTCCTTGACGGCAAACACTTTTTGCAAGATTTCGATGGCAGCCAGCGAAGTTTTTCGTGTCAACTCAAAATGGGTGCCTGGATGCGCCTCAAATTCAGTCAGTTTAATAACGACAGGCGTAGCTTCCCCAACGTCTGCGGTGAGGGTTTCACCTATTTGTCCATTGACCAGTTCTTCATCTTTGGGGCCAAGTAAGAGAAAGCGGCCTTCTTCCAGTGCAACCAAGGTAAATGCTTTACCCAAATAACGATCCGGCACCATGAAGGTAGCAATCTTCAACTTTTCACCACCCCAAGCCCAGTGACCAAAACCCCACCATGACGAAGCAATCGGGTCATGCACGTCATGCCGACGCGCCAATGTCTCTCCGATAACGGGGAAGTAAATGGGCGAAGACTCCACCATTAAATTTAAATCTTCTACCACCTTGCCAAGCACCGAACGAGAACGCAGAATTTCCACCTCACGCTGCGCTCTTGGGCTTTCGGCTTCAGTTGCTGCGCCATTCGCTTCGCTATGAAGTGGCGCAGAGAGCAATGCCTTGTTCTTGTCGATCCGCAACAGGGCATCAGCCTTGTAGGTACGCGGTGCCAGTACCAAATAGATCACGGTCACCAGCAACACCGACAGCAGTGTCAATAGAATGATCTTTCTACCTTCGATTAGCAGATCAACCGTATCGCGAATACTGACGCCCTGCTCTTCGATCCGGGACGGATTCAGCGGCGGTAACTGTGCAATAGCTTCATGCTGTGAATATAGATTTTTCATATCTCAATCCTGTAAAAAAACCAATAGTTCCAAAAGCCTTTACATGCCATGAGTAGCTGCCAGCGACATCATCGAGGTGAAGGAGCCCGGCAGTATTTGGTTTAACACCCGTGACCATTGGGTAACGCCAGCGGTACCTACAAAAACGGTATCGTGTGCTTGCAAGGCAAACTGGTCAGCCAAAATCAACGCGTCTGGGGAACCTGCATTCAACTGAAAAATCTCGGGCTTCATGTCACCAGGACGAATCACAAAAACCTCTTCCGGTCTGGCGGTGTTTAAATCAAAACCATAAGCTTCGGCCAAGGCTTGTGAAAGTGACAGCCTGCCTTTGTTAATTTGCAGGGCCTGCTGCCTGCCGACTTCGCCCATTACCAATACTTTGTTGTCTTTATGGTCGGGGATATACAGCACATCGCCGTCCTTGAGCAGCAAGTTCTGGGTAGAGTTACCCTTTGCATACAGACTGAGCACATCAATCTTGTAGACTTTACCGTCACGCGCCAAGGCCACGTTACTCATATCGGCATCCGGATTAACCCCACCGGCACGACTGATGGCTTCGGCAATGGTCAAGGGCGTCTCGTTCATGGACTGAACGCCAGGGGTTTTTACTTCGCCGACAACAGCGGCCCGATGACTTTGAAACGACAACACGCGAATATCCAGCTTGACCTTCTTGAAATATTTGGAAAGCTCGCCGGTTAATTCAGTCCTGACCTCGCTTACCGTTTTTCCGGCGACATGGATATTGCCCACATAAGGATAATAAAGCTCGCCATTTTCATCGACCACTTTACCGGCCAGTTCAGGCAGTATTTTTTCACCCCCCGGATCGTTCAGTTCCGGATGCTCCCAAACGGTAATCTGCAAGCGGTCTTGCGGGCCGATTCGGTAAACCGCTTTGCTGATATCCACCGGCGGAAGATTATTGACCGCTTGCAGCCGCGAATTTTCGCGCTCAATAATCAGATCGGCGGTAATCGGGACGATTCGGGGCTTTTCTTTAACCATTCTGCCGTTCCTCATGACCGGCACTTCCAGTTCCGACAAGTTATTTTCTGTTTTCATTTCCATGCCGGGTCTTAACGAACAAGCCGACGCCAGTAAAATCAGGGTTAGGAGCATCAATCTAAACATAACGGACATTTCCTTAGTAAGCGTTCTTATTGATAAAACCGGTTAGCACCGTGCGTAGTGCAATTTCCAAATCGAACCATACCGACCAATGCTGGATGTAATACAAGTCATGCTCTATGCGCTGGTTTAAATCGGTGTCGCCACGCCAACCGTTCACTTGAGCCCAGCCGGTGATACCGGCCTTAACCATGTGTTTCTTCATATAATTGGGTATCTGGTCTTTAAATACTTCGACAAAATCAGGGCGTTCCGGACGCGGCCCGACCAGAGACATATCGCCTTTAAGCACATTGATCAGTTGCGGAAGTTCATCAAGACTGGTTTTACGCAAAAAACCGCCAAATCGGGTCGCCCGGTTTTCACCGGACTTGGCCCAAACCGCACCTGTTTTCGCTTCGGTATTGACGGGCATCGAACGAAACTTGAGCATGGTAAATGCTTGATTGTTCCAGCCAATCCGCTCTTGCCGATAAAACACCGGGCCTTTTGAACTCAACTTAACGCCGATAGCGATAAGTGACAGTAACGGACTAATCAGTATCAACAGGATCAGCGCAAATAATCTGTCAACGAAAGACTTGATATAACCGTTAATGCCATGCAGCGGAGAAACCGAAAAATCCAGGGTCGGAATCCCGGCTACTGTGTTTAAGCTGAGAAATTTACTTTGCTTAAGAGCAAAGCAGTCAATAACCAAACGAATGCTGACCGGCACATGTCGCAATTGATACTGGGCACGTTCAGCCAGCGCTTCATCGGGGAAAGCAATCCAGACTTCATCAATGGCTTCCCTGGTAACGATGGCCGCCAAGTCTTCCATTTTTCCGAGTTGCGGCAATAAAAAATCACCGGCCAAGCCCCTGTTTTGGGTTCGGTCATCAACATAACCAATAACCTGCAAGCCGGCCCATGATGAATGATTTAATTGTTGGCTAACTGCAATAGCCATCTGGTTTAAGCCAACCAGAATGATACGACCCTGAGACCAGCCCCGAGAACGCAACCATTTCAACAACAAGGAGAGCAGACTACGAGCCGTGAGTACAAACAACAAGCCCAATCCCCACCAAGTAATGATCCAGCGATAACTGGAACCAAACCAGAAATGCAATCGAATCAAGGTGACAATGGAAATAACCGTCACGATGGCAAAAACCCAAGCCCTAACGATACGCGCCGTTTCGCCGCGCATCGTGTCATTTCGCCAGGGCCGGTAAACCTGACCCATTTCAAAAAAAATAATAGTCGCCAATAGACCCAAGGCGATGACTATCCGGTAGTCTTTGTTGATGGTATATTCGTGTAGCCAAAAATAATTGGCAAGCCAAGCGGCCGTCATTAGCATGGCACTATCGACAAACCGCAGCAAGAAGATCACTGTGTGTCCATATTGCTTAAAGAGCCCGTTGAAGATGTTACCTAAACCGAGTGGCATAATCGCTAAACCCCTATACTGTTTATAGTTAATGATGAACGGTGAAAACGGTTCATCCCAAAGTCAAAGCGACCGCCAATTGGCACGGTGCGCTATGATTGGTTTAAATAATACAAGGGCAAGATGAGAGGAAACCCGTGGATTTGATTAAGATTGGATGAAGACAGGCAGGATTTTATTTTTATCCTGTGTT
>CAIUYS010000495.1 GCA_903903365.1 uncultured Methylococcaceae bacterium | reverse complement strand
CTGGAAAAAGAGGCCAATACAATCTCCGCGTAGGAGGTGATTTCAATTTCCCGTGCACGCAACCCATTATTAATTAAACTCAAGCGCCGAATTTCTGCATCGTCTTCGGGCGAGACGACAATTTCCAAAGTGCTGACCATACTGCCATCCGTGCGCGTGATGCGGGCACGGTCTTCTGAAAAAATCACTTCATAATGATCAGGCGTTTTCACCGTGGGTTGATAACCGGCTGACCACACCTCACCGGTTGCCACATCACGCAGGTAAATATAACTGCCCCACGCATCGCGTGTCACATCTTCACGCCAACGCGTTACCGCCAAATTTCGGCAACAACTGTAACCCGATCCTGCTGCGGTAATCATCACCGCATAACGACCATTGGACAATAAATGCGCTGAGGGTACTGAAGAGGTCGGCGAAGGCAAGCGTCGAACCGGGGGCTGCAAGGATTCCTTGACTTCGAAAAAGTCATGAAGAATAGGCAGACTACTGATATCGGCCGCACTCGGGATGCGTTCTTGCAGTAACAATTGCGCCGCCTGAATCAGCGGTGCGCAATGAAAGCGATGACGCATCACGCCGTCATAGACAACATTGTCAATGGCAACCAGGCTCATGCCTTGATGATGAGCCATAAGGCACCGCACAATCGCAACCCGTTGACCTTCCTCCAGTCGAATCGGGGTGTAATCGAGCGCCTCATAAAAACCGAAGCGGCTTAATGCGCCTTCCCTTTCCAGGTGCTCAAAATTTTCCACGGCGGCATGTGGAAAATACATCGCCGCCAAAGCTGTAGCATAAGGAGCAATGACCAGATCTTCGCCAAGACCTCGCTTCATGCCAAGACCCGGCACGCCAAAAGCAGAATATTGATAAGTAAACAAAAGATCGCGTCCATTGAACGCTGACTCTGAAACCCCCCACGGCACCTGACGTTCCTTGCCATATTCAATCTGTCGCTTAACGACCAGGCGACAGGTTTGATCGATCATGCTGTAACGGGGCGTAAATGTAACCAGAGAAGGCATTAAGTATTCAAACATCGACCCCGACCATGACAGTAGCACCGTGCCATGCGCGGCGCGGGTTACCCTTCGACTCAAATGAAACCAGTGCGCACTGGGTACATCGTGCTTGGCAATGGCGACAAAACTGGCAAGACGTGACTCGGAGGCAAACAGGTCGTAATAGCTGGAATCAAGCGTGCCTTCCGTCACCCGGTAGCCCAGCGAAAAAAGATGGCAGTTGGCATCATACAGAAAACTAAAATCCATTTTTTGGAACAAGGCCTCCAGTTGTAACAGTATACTGTCCAGACGTTTCGTCAGCATTTCAGCTTGCCCGCCTGCGTACCGTAGCGTTTTTGCCAGTGCTTCCAAATCATCGGCCGCCCAATAATTGTCAGGCGCTGCTTCAAGATTCGCCAAGGCCAACGCATAACTGTTATTAAGATCAGTCAAACCGGTATTCAGCGTTAATTGTTTTTCAAATATCCCGGGAGGACTCACATTAAAACGCTCGGCAAAATGTATCCACGGAAGCAGGCACTCCACATCACGCCCCTGCGAATGAATGTCATCACACAACAATATCGCCCACTCCAGCGCCTCATTGTCGCCCCTATCACCCCGTTCGGCGCTATAAGCACGCATCATATCCAGCAAGGTCTCGGCACAAGGCATCAACGTGCGCCACAAATGACTCCAACCGATTGGATCAACCGGCTGACTTTTCAAAAGCTCGCCCAAAATAACGCCTTTTTGTTGCAGCTCTTTTAGCGTCACGGTAAGCGTTCGCCGGTCATCCGTGATTTTAGCAAGCGCCTCCATCAACAATTGATAAGTATCAGCAAGTCCTGTCAACGTGTTGGCGAACGTAAGCGGCCGACTGCGCATTTCCCGGCAGGCTTGGGATAATACCAACAGATGCCCCGCCAGATTACCGCTGTCAACGGTAGAAATATAACGAGGTTCCAGTGCCCGTAAATCTAGGGTATCGTACCAGTTATAAAAATGGCCATATAAACGGGGCAACGCCATGAGTGTCGTCAAGGTGGCTTCAAGCCGGTCAACGGTATCAATCAACCCGAGCCACCCAAAATCCCGTGCGCTAACAACGGACAATAAATAAAGCCCAAAATTGGTGGGCGAACTGCGATGGGCGATAACAGGCTGCGGATCTTCCTGAAAATTATCCGGTGGCAGATAATTTTCCATAGCCGTTACAAAGGTCGTAAAAAAACGCCAAATACGCCTGCCAATTAAGCGGAGTTGCTGACTGTCGTGTGCCTGTAAATACTCTGCCCGGTCAAGTTTGGGCGGCTGGCTCAATGCCCGAGCGAGCACAGGTGCCAGCCACCACAAAAGCAAAAAAGGTGCCGCAACCTCAATACCCACCGGATTAAAAATCAGTACCACAACCCCGGCACCCATAACGATTAGGGACGAACCGCCCAGTGACAAAACAAGATTTTGTAGCGAATGACCGGCCGCCGCTTTAGCCTGAAGGGCGGTGACCCAGTTAAGTAAGTGGCGACGGGTAATAAACAGCCTGACCAACGTGCGAACAATGGCATCTATCATCAGCCAGGCGTGTTGGGCGAGTAAAGTCAAGGTCACCAAACTATTGCCAAGGGCCCAAAGTACATTTTGTCCCGTTACGCGCAAACGGGTGGTTATCGAAATGCCACGACGGGTAAAAGAGCAACCACTTATAAAGGCCAATAGCGCAGGAAATGCCAAGGCCGACAAGACAAAACCCATCAAAATCCACTGCGGTGCATGGGGGGTAGCCCAAGTTACGACCAGTGCAAATAAACTGCCGGGTGCCGAAAGGGTTCGGCGTAAATTATCAAGCATTTTCCAACGCCCAATCATGGGCAACCCTTTGCCGCGAAACCCCAAAATCCAGGGTAATAACTGCCAATCTCCTCGCGCCCACCGGTGCTCGCGGGATGCAGCGACTTCGGTGTGCGAGGGGAATTCTTCAAAAAACTCAATATCGTTCACCAACGCACAGCGGGCAAATACGCTCTCAAACAAGTCATGACTCAGCAAGGTATTATCCGGCACACGCCCGGCCAACGCGGCTTCAAAAGCATCGACATGATATAAGCCCTTGCCGCTGTAAGTCCCGAGTGCAAACAAGTCTTGATAAAGTTCCGACACCGAACTGGCATAAGAGTCGGTGCCGCAAGAGCCCGCATAAATCTGGTGAAACATCGAGTGTTCCTGACGCTGTGGCAAAGTCGGTGTCACCCGTGGCTGAAGAATGCCATAGCCATCTACGACACAGCCGGTCTTTGGATCAAATACCGGCTGATTAAGGGGATGCGCGGCGACACCCACCAATTGGGATACCACGCCCATCGGTAATTTGGTGTCGGCATCCAAGGTAATCACATAACAAACGCCGACCGGTGCGCTGGCTGGCTTGCCATCAATCGGCAAAAAAGAAGTATCCGTAGCACCCCGCAACAAACGATTAAACTCTTGCAGTTTGCCGCGCTTGCGTTCCCACCCCATCCACTTGCCTTCGCCGGCATTCCACAAACGTTTACGATGAAACACAAAAAACCGTTGCTCGCCATACCTGGCGTTAAGCGCGTCCACACCGGCAACAGCAATACTCAGCAAATGCGCATCGGTCGGCAAGGTTTCCTGCTCAGCATCGACCCAATCCGACAACAAGGCAAAACGGACTTGTCCACCGGAATTGGACAGATAACGAATCTCCATCTGCTTGACCTGCTCCATGATCTCGTTTTCACTAAAAAACATCGTCGGCACCACCACAAAAGTGCTCAAACTCTGCGGTACGCTGTCCTTAAAATCCAGTCTTGGCAAGTGATTAAGATCAAAACGCGGCAAGTAACGCGGTGGCAGCGCTGCAATAATAAGACGATTAACCAAACCGACGGCGATATCGGAAGCGGGAAATACCAAGAACAGTGCCAACAAACATAACTGCTGTCCGTTTAGCCCCGCCGCAAAGTTTGCACTTAATGGCAGTAACAGCAATAACAGCGTCAAAATGACAAGACTGCTCATATAAGCCAGTCCGGCATGGACAATATAACCCCGCAACAGCCGTTGTTTTAATGATGACTGATAATTAATGTCCCGCTCAAACGAATACCGACCCGCACCAATCAAGTAGTAACCCGGCTCTTGCTTTTTTACATCAAGGGGAGACTGCTCACTGAGGCGTTTGGCCTTGTCAATTAATAAGTGTGCAATCTCCAGCTCTGAATGCGGCGAACGCTTGGCAAGTTCTTCAATCGCATGGCGATAGCGATCACGGGTTAAAAAATCCATCGCCCCATAACCTTCATGAGCCCGTAAACACGCATCCATCAAGCTAACATCCTCAACAAACTGCGGCCATTCAAAGGCAGAAATAGCACGCATGCTGATGATGATATTACGGACGGTCAGGTTATTGGCGATCTGGTCGGCGTGTTCTTGACGTACAATTTCATCCAGATTAACGCCTTGTTCTTTCAGCCAGACATTCAGGAAATCAAGGGAAATAGCAGCTCCCGGATGCGGATCATGCAAACGCTGCAAGATCTGCACGGCATAAGCCTGACGCAGCGGTTCTGAAGGCAACAAACCTTCAGGAAGAGGTGAATCCGGCTTATCAAGTTGCGCGGCAACTTGCTCGACACGATCAAGAAACTCGTCCGCCAACTGCCGACCCGATTGGGAACGCATAATACGGATGGCTATGCGGCGAAGATTCTCGACCAGCAAGACCCGCAAAGTACTCGGGATTGCCCAAAGCTCCGCAATGGTAAGGGGTTCAACGTGTTGGTACGCCTTTATAAATACCGTCAATAATTCCGGATCGAAGCGGCTGTCGGTATGCGCTACCAAGGCCCAGGCAATGCCGTAGACTCGCGGGTAACCGGCAAGAGCGCCCTCGGCTAACATGGGCAGTGCCCGATAATAACTTTCAGGCAAATCAACATGAATGTCGCTAACCTGCTCTTCAAGTACATGAAAATTATCCAGCAACCATTCTGCCGCCGGTGTAATGGCATGTTGCTCATGCACCGCTTTGGCAACGGCTTTATAGGCATCCAGCAAAACCCGGCAATTCTCGCGCACCCTCGGGATTAGTTTGCGCCCCTCCTTATGACTACTGACTTTTTGTGCCTGTGCCAAACTAACCGCATGCTGCTTGAGTCGCCCAGTGCTAAACAACTCAAAACGAATTGGTGCTTCCTCACCACTTGGATGAGCTACCCTAACAAATCGCCTTTTTTCTCCCCGCTTCGCCATGATTTGATGCTCCCAGCTCCGATAAAAATAAAGTAAATCGCTACTTTTGATTTATTTTTCATCACCCAGCTATCCCAATCAACTCACCAACGGCGAAAACCCTTATTGCCAAAGCGCGTCTTAAATAATACCCATCAATATCAGGAAAAAATGATGATTACAGCAATAGTAGCCAATGCCATGACCGTATTAGCGCCAAAATAAATAGGACGCATAAAACACGTAGCCACGAAATGATTTAAGCCCCTTAAATACTAACAAATATTGTCAGTTTTATTACCCAGGGTTGACAGGGCTTCATCACACTATTCAAGAAGTTCTGACCTAAACTTCAAACAGCATAACAGCATAACAGCAAAGAATCCTATCAGTCTGTACGGTAACGCACATAAGCGCTATTTAAGTGGCTGTTATGATCAACCTATTATTAAAAACAGCGGATGGGTGTTTTTTTATAACCGTGATTCAAATGCCAGACATTTTAAAGACTTAAAGTTTGATCCTGAATTAGAAAAGCTGATAACTGATTATCGAAAACGTTTTGAATTAAGTGGTAAAAAAATTGAAACAGCACTTCCCTCGGTCATTCAAGCAGAAACTAATTCCCGGTTAACGCCATTTTCAGCTGAAGATAGCCAATCTATTGAAGATGAGGCAAAAATTATCAATGTTTTGCTTAAAGGCTTTAATGGGGAAGAGGGCGACATTATTGCCAATTACCGACTTACTCAAGGCAAATTCAGAAAGATTTTATTAATCTTTTGGGGATATCGCCATAACTCAGCGACTCAATAACATAAACCCATCAGGTACTGCTCATAAAGTGCCACTCCCCCAAACACCTGCAAAATATTGCAGGATAACTACCAAGGTGCCAAGGCCACCGAATGATCGTAACAGCGGCAATTCATACCAAGGTCTAAAGGCGCCGTCACGCAATGCCCTGATACGTTCAATTTCCACTTCTATACGCTTGATGACAACCTCATTGGGACTATCCAGGTTACGCTGCTCCCTGATTTTTGCAGTCAATTCAGAGAGCGCTTTTATACGTGCAAGCTTGGCACCTTTCTGTAAAAACAGTTCTGCGGAGATAGCAGAAAATAACATGGCAATAATCACGATCCATAATCCCGGCGGGATATCCCAATCATCCAAAGCCGGGCTACGTGCCAATATTAACAAACCAATACCTGCCATCGGCCCCCAGATAAGCGGCTGGATAGTTGCCGTCAATCTGGCTACCAGTTGGATATCCAGCCAGTCTCTGACGCATTCCAGCGCAATTTTATTGTCACGAATTGCCCAATCCTTGGCACTCTCGTTCCATTCGCTCGGTTTTACTGATAAATGCGCAATCAATTGCTCGCAAAGACGGGCATGTTCAACTACCCACATAGTCAGAAACAAGGTAAAAAAAACGGTTGTAAAAATCATGAATTTATTGACATGCATGGCAAAATCGCCCCGCATCGGCTCACTTGGAGCGCCACCCTGCCTTACCAGCAGAACCCCAACGGCAACGAATGCGAGCGCATGTATGAGTACCCTTAACCAAGCGCTTGAAATGCCGAATCTTTTCTGCTGACAGTAACCCAGATACTTTTTCCATAAGACATCGGGAAAAACCACTGCTTTCTTATTAACTTCCGTTCTCCAGCTCCCAACAAAAAGTACTTCACAATTCCCCAACCGTGCAGGGTTGGCTGGTAAAGCAAAAGTCCGTTGTGTATGTCCGTCCTGAATCTGCAAATCATTTTGCATTTTTTTGATTCGCAGAGCTCCCCAACGATAAAACCCTACAGCAAAAAGACAAGCCATTAGCCGCAACAACTGACTGGGCCAGGCACTGGTGCCTTCCAGCCAGTAAAATGGCTCGGCATCCTGCTGAATAATATAATGATTCCACCAAAAGGGTGTTAGCCAGTAAACTAAAACAAGAATCACGACAATACTGGTGGTCATAGAATAAGGATGTGATTTACTGTATTTAAAAATTTTTGCCACCTTCTCCCGAACCCGCCAACTAATCAAAACCAGCAATATAACAATCATCACAGTGACGTAAAAATCCGGTAACGTCAAATTCATGGTGGACGTAGCAAAAAGCCCTGGTTGTACTGTATTTTTGCATGCTGACCAATTATTCCAGGCGCATTTAACCCCGTTATTGTCATTGCTATATATTGATAGAACGGGGGTGTCACCATCCGTGGGCAAAGGTAACGGATGGCTGCGTCCGATCTCGAACAGGCGTGAAGGAAGCTGTATAGTTATCGGGTTAGCAATACCTGTTTTGTTCTTAAGTACCATCTGCGTCGCAAGAAAAAATGCCGTTTGGTAGCTGTCACGAAAAGATGGAATATTGCCCTGCAATTCAGGACGCAACTTCAAATCAAATGCCGAGGCAACCAGTAAATTGTGGGTTTGCGGCCATTTGGCCGGATGGCTGTAAGCGGCATCCAGATCAGTCGTAAAAAATAATTTATGCGGAAAATACTGGCGCAATGCCTCCAGTATCATGAGTTTGTCATGTACATCAGAACCCAACACCCCAATAGCGGCGATGCCTTTTTTGTTAGCCTCAGTCTTTATCAAATGCTGATCCAACTCAAGGAGGTTATCTGCCAGTCGGCGCAAATAGTCCTTCTGATTTTGCCCTTCCGGCAGTTCAATCTGTGCATTGGTTGCAGACTTGTCTTTGCTGTCAGCTTTTTTATCAGCCGCACTATCGGTCTTGTCGTCTTTGTCAGGCAATTTGCCATCCAACCCGCGCATATAAGCATAAACATGCACGGGTTGCTCATCCTTTTCTGTACTCTTCCACGCGTTCCTGAAGGTGTCCGGCATAGAGCGGCCATAAAAAGTATCCCATTCGGATAGAATAATGACATGATCTTTTTTCTCGACCTTACGCAGACGCAGTTCAGCGACTAACACTTTCATCATGTCATGCTCGGTAGCAGTCGTGCGATACAGCGTTAATCCCCGACTCCTCAGGCAGTCTGAAACAGTTGTACATAAGGGCTCGGAGGTAATGCCAACACCGTTCAATAATCGGTTGTCCGAGGCAGTCGCTCCGGCAGAATAATACACCAGATTATGCCAGTCCATAGTTTTGGCCAGGTTAGAATCAGGATTATAGATACATTCGGAAACTGATGCGCTATTACTGTCAACCATAGCCTCTTTCAACAGGTCCCGTAATAAAGTAGAAGTGTTAGGTCCAATAACTGCATAATTAAATACAATTTCTTTTTGCTTAATCTCCTGACTTGCCTGACTTAGCAATTCCTTTAGCTTGGTATTCGGACATCCCAGCAAACTTGATTCATCGACCCATAGCAGCAACACTCGCTTATTGTCATCCGGTAGCGACCACCATTCAAAAGCAACCCTTTTCTGCAATCCTGATTTTCGCTCAGGATGGAAGTAACCAATATGCTGCTCATCCTGTGGCACTGAGCCTTGATTAGCCAAAGCCGAAAGCACTGCATAACGTCGTCGCATCCGCTGTTCTGCAGCTTCCTGATAGGAATCGCCGGGCAGCGTAACGGCAAGAAGGGTGACCTCTTCCCCACTAACAAATTTTTTACCTTTATAGAGCTGATCCAGAGAATGGGATAAAAGACTGGTAACTTGTTTAACGGCATCCAGTCGCAACGTTTTGTCATCAGGGCTAGCCACGATAACTACTTTTTCTACCGGCATTTCTTCGCTTACGCTATCTACCGCCGCAAAGGGATCTTGCCACAGGCGTGCATCCACATCCTGTGCCGCAGCGTAATGGGTTTGTAGAGAATGGCTTGAGGGTCGCTCATCCTGATAAGGCAAGGAACGCGTAAAAACCAAACCGGCCAATAGTGCCAATACTACCGTTATCGGAATGGTCGTTGTCAGACCGCTATTTTCCGGTTTTTTTTCTTCCGCCATAATCAATCTCCTTACCTGAATGGTTAATTAGAAAAGTTTCTAACCTTTAAAAATTGCCATTAATCCATTCAGAGCCAATACGCAGCTGGCAATTTTTAAAGCGAAAAACAGTTTAACTCTAACATACGCAACATGGCGCTTTTTTATGCAACACCGTGTAATATTACCGCAATCGTTTGCGTGTAAATTTATGTGTCGTCAGCAGTTACGAAATTAATCTCGTTTTGGAAGTATTCTCAAAAGCGTGTCGTCCTTTAACACGTAGTGATGAAACAATGCAGCCAAGGCATGCAGGCCTATGAGAAATTAACCGACAGTGCCAATGGTGGCGTGGATCTCTTTAATCAACTCCGCCAGATCTTTATTTTCGCCAATCAGCGCAGGCAGTTGCAAGCCAAAAAATGGAATCGG
>CAIUYS010000494.1 GCA_903903365.1 uncultured Methylococcaceae bacterium | reverse complement strand
TCGGCCAGCTCGGCAAAATAACCAAAATTACCCGCGTGCAACCTGACCAGCAACGGCACATCAGTGAGCGTTTCCTGAATATCCGCACCGGTAGCCGTTGCATCCACTGTAATCTGACGGCGCGATACCCAGTCATCGTTCCACCAGGCAAGGGCTATTACCGGAAACAGGAGCGCTGCAAGCCCTATAAGAAAATATCTTTTATTCATTATTGTTTTTTTGGTTATCGAGGAAAAGTTTAGGGGTTATCTACCCCATTACGCCGCCAGCATACTTAGAATTTCCAGGAATACCGATTTAAGCTTGGAAAAATTTTCCAACAGCCAAATACTTACAGACCATAAAGGATTAAATTCCCGCCTGTAAATTGTAAGTGCCAGCGCCTAAAGTTGATTTTTAAAAGACCCGGCAAATTACTTATGTCACATATATGCTATTAGCACTAATCATGCCACAATAAATATTGTTAAAGATCAATATGTTATATTTTTACATATTGCCAATGTGTTGATATACCAACAGCAACTGTTGATTGACTGTTGATATATCAACAGTTTGTATGTTGATCTGACTGAAAGGTGTGTTATTGGCTTGCTGAATAACAGGCAAAAATCTTTAAACAACTGCCTTGGGGGAGCTTTGACGGTAATGCATCACTAATCTGTATAATTGCTGCTCCTCTGCTTTCAAAGAAGCAGAGGAGTTGATACACCAATTGACTGCCTTAAAATTTAGCCACCGCCGCAGCCATTCTGGGCTTGTTTAACTTCGTTGACACTACAGTCACCGAAACCAACAACATCGGCACTTAAAATGCTCACCGTTGTTTTCTTGGTGCCATCGCTATTAACTTTGTTGTTGCCATCGTCTTCGGATGATTGAGTTGCAGACTTGGTAGCACTGGTTGCTGCGCTATTGGCACCTGACAAATTAACCGGTGCCGAAACCGTAGTTGGGACGCCCACGGTACCTCCGGTGGAACTAATATTGGAGGCACCAATAACGGCAGTAGCCGCAATAACGACATGCCCTCCACTAATACCTGCTTCACCGGCATCGACCACTCCAACAGGCGCTGCCAGAAAAACATTGCCTCCACCAATAGCTTGAATACCGCTACCTGAAATAATTGGGGGAAAGACCGTTTTTACATTACCTTTTTCATCTATTATAGTGGTGGGAGCCGGTGCAGATAGCGCTGATTTAGCGCCCTTGCCTGCATCAATACTGCCTTTGGATGACCAAGCACTGATATCACCGCCGCCCAAAGTAAAGACTCGTGACTGGTTAACACTGACATCATTTTTAGCCAGAATATTAAGACTGCCTTTTTGCTGCACAACAATACCTAATTGATCAGCTGATTTACTTATCCCGCCTTGTTTTCCGGCCAATCCAACATCCACCTTACCGCCGGGTGTTAGCAAGTTAATATCACCGTTTCCAATACTTTTAATTTGGCTAAATACTAAAGCCAAATCACCTTTATAGTGGCTACCGGGAAACAGCGTATTAATAGCATCAAAGCCTTGTTTATATAAAGCAGTACGTTGATTTTCTGGAGCACTGGCTGCAGCAGAAGCCGAATGTTTAACCTCGTTAAACAAAACCGATAACAAAACATCCATATGCTTGCTTTGCTCGTCAGTCGTTAAAAGACTTAAGCCCTGCAATAATGATGAATATTCTCCGGATGAAATATATTTATCAACAAATCCCTTGTAATCAACCTGGTCAGATATACCCGCCATTACATTAATACTGGCACCATTTTCCTCCAGTACCGAGTTTAATAGATTGCCAACAGTCTGAATACCCGCCGAACTACCTAAATTGATGTTTTTTCCGGCAACGATGTCCAACTGACCCGGACCGGCGAGTCTGATTTTTGTATCATTGGCACTCACCACACCATTATCGTCAAGCAATGCATTATAGTTAATGCTCCCACCTGCTTTAATTAAGGTGACATCAGTTGCAGACAAATTTTGCCCTGATAAATCCAGGTTTTTGATATCACCACCGGCAATAAAATCCGCCGCTTTAGGTAAATCAAAGAAAACCGCCGAACTTGACGACCCAATATTCCCTAACTTAGCCATAATAAGCGGTTTATTGGTACTGTTTTTATGCAAGGGAGTAACCGCATGGATTAATGAAGTATCCGCTTGAAATGGATTCAAAAAATTGTAGGTAAAAATTCCGTCACCCTCAAGAAAGCTTGCCGGAATGGCAACACTTGGAAACTTGCTTGGATCAGCATCAGACATAAATACCGAACCCGAATTGGAAATCAAATTTCGATTGGCCAATAACTGTAATTGTCCGTCAGCAGAAGGAAAAAGCCTCATAGACCCACTAAGACTAACATCACCTGATAAAGCAGCTGCCGTTACAATTCCTGGATAAAGCGTATATTGAAAACCCGAATCATTTGGATCAAACGGGATTTTTTTTAAGCTTACAATCGCATTATAATCATTCTGGAATAGCACATTACCGGCAATTGATTGTAAATTGACGCCGCTATCTTGGCCATAAGTTACAAATCGTGTATCTGATAGAGATCCTTTATCAGGCAACTTGGTTTGCTTTATCAGTGTTGGATTCATGGCAGTAGCCAAATTGACATCCAAACGGGCCTGCATATCAAATTTGGCATCACCCACATCAAGAATAACCCCGACATTGGTATCAGGATTTACACTACTTTGAGCAATACTGTCCCCGGCAACCAAACGTCCAGTGCCTAAACCCGTATAAAATTCACCTCCGACTATATTTCCGTTGGCTTTGATTTGTAAATCACCGCCGCCATTAATAACCGTGCCATTTTCTACCCAAACGTTAGGGTCACTCATTACACCCAAGGGTTTACCCGTTGTTGGTATCATAACTGAAAGGTTATTAATATTACCCCCCGCTGCAACTGTTACGTTGCCGCCACCTAGCGCTCCTATATTTTGATTAAAGTTACGTGTGCCTTTGGCATAGATTGTGTTGACTGAAATTTTGCCGGCCCCTGGTGTGCTTTGATCGCCACTGATGTTTATTCCCCATGCAGTGGGTCGTTTAGTACTTTCATTCCAAACACCTGCCCGAACCAACCAGTCCGTCATCTGTTGACCTGTTTGGGCACCGTCAATATTGCCGACCGCCGCAATATTGATATCCCCACCACGCACCGGATAGTCTGCAAACAAATAATTACCTGTTCTGGCACTTCCACCAACACGGGTTTCATCCAACAGGCCATAACGGAGTAATTGATTCAATTGCGCAGGATTTAACGCACCCAAATAGCTTTCCAGAGTTTCTCCAGGTTGCTGAACGGGAAGCAGTAACCTTGCCTGATAATCTTGTTGGGTTTCACCTGATTGTTTGGGAAGTTGCTGTATTGCCCCCGCCAATAATTGTGCACGGCTGTATAAAGCAGTCGTACCCACCGTATAAATAGCCGCCGCATTGTTTGAGTTGTTGCTATTACCCGCATCTTTATTTAAGACGATATCCTTACCGGCCTTGATGTCAATAGCACCTGTACCGGTTCTAACAACCAGTTGTTGCTTGACGTTACCGCTAGCGGCCAACGGATTGAGGCCAGTATAAGCCGCTGCCAAATTAACATTGCCACCTGCAATCAGCTTATAGCTCCACGACTGACCCGGCTGAATCACGTCTTGCGAACGAAGCAATGAAGACTGCCCAAGAATGGGTGTTGTCGCCAAAGCATCGGTTAAACTGGCATTAATATTTAAATCACCTGCCGCACGCAAAGTTAAAAATCCGGGCAGCGCTTTATTGCCATTTGCATCGTTATAACGCCAATTTGAATTCCAGGAAGCGGCTCCCGTATTCCAACTACCGTCCATAAAATCCCATTTATTCGCTAACGCAAGGTCGCTATTACTACGAATTTCCAAACCGGGTAAAATCTCGATAACACTACCCGAGTTATTAACCAACACCGGTTTGTTATTCATGAAGTCAAGGGTATCAGCCTTCCAGGTATTAATGTTGGCCGTAGAAATTGTCGCTTGATTATCATAAACACGAGTTGCTTCCAACACGGCTTGCGTGGGATCAGCGCCTTGCAGGGTACTGTTGATAGCCGTCACATTAACAGCGTTAGCGATATCACGACCGGTACGTAAATGTATTGAACCATCTAAACCACCGCCCCCTGCAGAAGTCTTAATCAAACCACCCGCCGCAGATAAATTCAACAAACCGCTGCTGGTATCATCTTGATGCACCGTATCCAGAGTCACTTTACCTCCGTTATTACCTAGCTGGGTAGCCGTTGCCAAAATCTTTCCGGTTGCCCCCAAAGTAATGCCATTTCTGCCATAAATCGATACCTCACCGGCTTTCGCACCCGATGCATCAATGCTGCCATCAATTAAGACTGCACCCTGATCAGTACCAAGCTGGAATTTATGCGCTTTTACATTATCGGTTGCAGCGATGGTCACATCACCGTTACGCTGTTGCAAGGTCAATTCTTCACTAAACCCGGCACTCGCCAATTTAGTGTTCAACCCGGAAAAGCCGCCAGTACCTAATTTATCAACATCAAGTCTGAAACGTCCCTGCAACAAATCACTTGCCGTTACCGCAGAACCTTTGGCATCAATCACACCCTCCCAATTAAATTGCCCTTTATTGGCATTAACAACCAGCAAGCCGGCATCACTTACTTGCTGAGTCACACCGGTAGCACTATTGCCAATAAGGGAAGCACCGGCCAAATTAATGTTGGCTAATTCAGCAAGCGTCACATCACCCTGATCTGCAGTTAAAAACAAACTCCCTGCCGGTGGAGCTTTATAGGTATTGGCAAAAGACACCACCCGACCCGATAAATCGATTTGACTTTCGGTATTAAGATTTAAATCTCCATTTTTGGCTTCAAGAGCCAGTATACCTGAGGGCAAATCGAATCGGGCATTACTGTTTATTGTATCGCCCGTAACTGACCAACTCACACCCAGACCCATGGTTCGGTTAGGATCGGCAACTTTGGGTGACGATAAATTAACCGTATAACCGGTCGCATCAACACTTGTAGTCGCACCATTGCCACCGCTAAAATATCCGGCCTTAAGGTCGATATTACTTGCCACTGTCAAGACACCAGGTGCTGAGCTAGAACTATTACCTGTCACAGGATCAATCAGTTGACCAACACCCTTGATGGCTTCAGTCGCATTAAGACTGACCTTGTTAAATCCTGAAATGCCATAGTGCCCGCTACCCAACTGAATTTCTCGCGCATTTAATGCCAACTCGCCGGCTCCCGTTCCGACCTGTGCCGAAATTGCAGAGTTATTGGATAACCTAATAAGATCGGCGGTAATATTTGTTTGGGCTGGTGTACCACTATCATTAAATCCATTGATGGTTGCAGCGGATATCAACAAATCTTTGCTATTTAAAGCAACAGCACCATAAAAATTTAAATCACTGGCGCTGGTTAAGCGTAATTCATCCAAAGTAAAATGCGTGTCTTTAAGTACCAAGCCTTTGGTGTTGATGGGTGCATTTCCAATACTGATAGCACTCGAATTTAACGCCAACGCTCCACCCTGCATGTCTATCGCACCGTCAAAGACAGTATCTTTACTGGAATCAAGTAACATTGAGTTACCCGCCTTCAAACGGGCACCGGTCTCTACCGTCAAGACACCGGTATTACCAGTAACTGTTTTATCCCGAATAACGTCGACTTGCCCTGCGCTTGAAACCCTAAGCAAAGCCGCATCGCTGGAACCATGAACATTGTCAACCAACAGTGTGCCACCGGCTACCGCTGTTTTGCCGTTACTTTCCACCACGGCGCCACTGGCAATCGTTAAATCATCGACAGCAGCAAGCAGAATATCCTGACCTTTAAGATCGACATTACCATCTACTTTCAATGTTGAAGAAGATACGGTTACACGCTGACCTTTACTGTCTTTACTCCGCTTACCACCCAATAACAAACTGGGAGAATTCAGTTTATTCAAGTCGTCGGCCAACAAACCAACCGTACCGGCAGCCAAAGCAGCCAGATCCTGGCGACTCCCAACCAGTTCCAGATTATCAGCGGCGATATCCACTTGACCGCCCAAACCGTTACCGAAAGGATTGGCCAGTAAAGTAGCGGCCAAAGTCAGACTGTTTTTGGCATCAATAACCAAGCTACCGGCATCCTGGGGTAACTGCGGTGCGACCGTACCCTCTTTAGCCGCTTTCGCTGTAAAAAACTGATTAGCTGAATAATTGGCATACTCGGAACGCGTTCTGGCAATTAAACCTGATTCAACGGCAAAACCTTGTGAACGAGCATTTTGGATAGAGGTACCGGCCACACCATAATAACCCGAGACAATAACCGTATTAGCCAAATCAGTGGTGGTTTTATATTGATCCTGAGTGCCCGCTTTTGGAGTAATCAGGTAGGCACCGGGCAACAGTGCATAATGAGCGGGTAACAACGTATACCAACCCGCCGCCAAACCGGCACCGGCATCAAGATAAATACTTTGCCCGTTGGCTAAACCTGAAGATGCTGATTGAAGGGGGTCATAAGGTGTCAGTACGTTATTAAAGCCGGGTAAAACTGCAAACTTTTGACTATTACCTGCAACAGTCGGATCAAGCACATCATTACTACCGCCTGCTCCGGTTATAAATTCATAGGCATAAAGATCACCGCCACCGGACAGATCAATGGTCGCACCGGTTTGTAAATCCAGATTTTTGGCCGTTAATTCAAGACGCTTTTCAGGTGGCGTATTGACAACAATATTTTGACTGCCTGAACTATTCAAGGGATAAAGCCAGGTTGTACCGCCCGAACCTACACCAAAAGGTACTGTCAAGCCGTTACCGGAGACTGAAGTAACACTTCCCGTTGATAATTTTAAATTTTGGCCGGCATTAAGAACCAATTCTCCAAAGGGTGCTTTTAAGAAACCATTTTGATTAATATTGACCGCATTGACCGTTAAGCGCCCACCTGCAGAGTAAACAGGATCCTGCTTACCGTTATTACCTGTAAAAGTAACCGCTTGATCTGCAGAACCCGTTTGGTTAATTGTGTAATCGCTTAAGGTTGCAGGATATAACTGACTTGAGGTGATAGTTAAATTACCGACTACATTTAACTGACCCAGAAAATTTTTGGCACCATTAATATCGGCAATTCCGCGTAACCTGACATCGCCATTACTTTGCAAGGCAACGGTATCAAAGCCCTCATAGCTTAAGCCACCGATCAAATCGATACCGTTAGCTATCAGATTAAAATGTCCCGTTCCGCCTGTCGCGTCAGGTGCCAAGGGTAAACCGCCGGAATTATTTCTGACTTTAGTCGAGCCCAAGACTGCGTAATTTGTAGTTAGCGTAACTGTCCCGTTATCGGTTTTAATAGTCGGTGTATCCAAAATAATTTGGCGACCGGCTTTTAAATGCACATCCCCTCTAAAGTCAATATTACTGCTAAACGTACCCTTAACAGGCGCTGCATCGGTGACCAATGCTACAGAATCAAAGCCGCCACTATTAATAGCCGAACTTTTTATTTTAGCCAAACCGCTAAAACTGGCTGAATCAATTGAGTCACCGGCTTTAAGACCAGTAGGGACAACCGAACTATTATCAGCGGAAACCTGTAGGCTCCTTGCCAATCCTAAACCTTGGTCATCAGGAAACCCGCCATTAAGCCCTTTTCCGCGTAAACCGCGATCCAGTGTAACTGTTAAAGAACCACCTGAAGCACCGGAACCACCACTTTTAGCGTTAAAACTACTATCGGCTAATATCCCTTCCCCTGCCGCCAAGCTGATGCTACCTGCATCAGAAGCAATCGTTCGCTTTACCAAGGCATTTCCTGCAACAAAATCAAGCGTCTTGGCTGACCCTGAAACGTCTATAGTGGAGCCCAAATTGGAAACGATATAACCACGATTGGCACTTAATGCAACCGAGCCGCCGGCCAAGACATCTCCCATCACAAAACCGGTGGTATTTAACTGTTGCTTAAAAACGCTCTGAGCCAAAAGCTGACTATCGGCACCCAGCCAAATCGATTGAGCGGCAGAAAAACCTAAATCAACTTTGGGTGGGGTAATATTGAGTGCAATACTGCCCGCAGGTGTTTTGATAGTGCCATCAACCCAAATCGAGGTGTCAGAATTTAACTCAACACGACCATTCGCATCTGTTTGTATCAAGGCACCTTTACCTACAGTCAACTTTTCTTGCTGATTTTGGCCGGTTAATTCAGCATAAGACAATTTTAAATTGACCGGTTTTCGCAATGCCTCATTCAACGTCACCAACTGACTAATCGTTGAAATATTGCTACCTGTAGCCGCTAAAGACGAAGAACTGTTTAATTGTAAATTACGTTGCTGAAGATTTAATTGCACATTATCTGCGACTTTTAAACCATAATAATTAGAGCTAAGGTCGTAGCTGGAAAAACCACCCTTTTGAAAAAAAGTGGGCGTTACCAGTAATGCTTGTAGGTCAGTATTGGTTCTTGAAGGTATATCGCTAGCCGAACCAATAACAACCTCACTAGACTGCACGGCAAGACTGCCATTATTTTCCAAGCCGTAGGCATGTAAATCACCACCCAGAAGAACGCTTCCTTTGTGCACGGTCAAATCGTTACTCCCGGCCGCGAGTTTAATAGCTCCGCCAACACCGGCAGTAACCGTACCATTACTCTTCTTCCAAGCCCCGCCATCTGCGTTAATAACACTAGATTTGTTTAAATCAATATCGCCTTGCTCTGCAAGCAAATTAACACTGCCACCCTTAATGGCCAAGGGCGACGTCAAGCCCCCATTTAACTTATCAAGACCGTCATTAACCCATAATCCACTGACATTGATTAAAGCAGATGACCCCATAGTTATAGAACCGGGAAGATTGATGTCTTTATCCGCATCACGTTGCGTAACAGGCTTTAAATTAACCGTTCCGGAGTGGCTGACAATAGCACCTTGTAAATTGAAATTTTGGGCAAAAAGATCAAGTTTTCCAAAAGCAGGTAAATTTAATTGGCTGTTTTTGTTAACAATCAAGGAACCATTGGTCTTGACAGTGACATTACTGACCCCGGAATCTTTCAGATCGGCTGTATTAAGTGTCAACGCAAGGGGTTCGGAAGATCCAAACGTTTTTCTGTCCAACGGTGTGCTGTCTGTTAACGTTTGTGCCACTGAATTCTGCGCAAACACGACATCTTGTTTACCCAGATTATTGCTGTGGTTTAAATCAATGGTCAGCGAACTGCCCAAGGCTTGATCAGCGGACTGACGTTGCAGCAATCCGCGGAGGGTTTGCCCCAAAATTTTACCGTCAAGCACTCCTTCGTAGCTGCTGATATTTAACGTACCACCCGCTTTGCCTTCCAAATAACCCGGGACAAAATGCAGACTGGATTGGGTAATGATGCTGTCGTATTTTCCCTTGGGGTCAGCCTTGACTATATCAAAAACCCTACCCTTGGATAATAATTGCGTTGTTTCAATTTTACCTGCTTGATAAAGAACCGAACCACCCGAAATATCAACCGTGCTACCTGCTTTTGTAACCACATCGCCACTGGACACAAGATTAACCGTGCCCGCTGACGTGCTACGTTCATCAATGTTTCGAGCTATACGATCTATTGCGCCTTTAACATCGGCAATTGGAATGGTTGCAGTCAGCAGTGTTCCATCTGCAGCATAGGTTTTGGTTACATCGCGCAGGTCTACCGAAACCGTCTTGCCATACAAAACTCCGTTGCGTTGCAAAGGTGAATCACGTAATTCATTTTTACGCAATTCAACTTTAATTATATTTCGGTTGGCTGCCAAAGCAACATTCTTTATGCCTGACACATCAATCTTGCTACCTGTTTCCAAATAGACTCTGGCATCACCTTTTTCCAAGGGTGATGCCAGATTATCAACAGCATGAATATCGACCTGCCCGGAATGCGCTTGAACCAAGGATTTGTTTTGTAGAATAACCTCATGCCCGCTGATCTCAATATTTGAGCGCAATTGCGCCTGAGCATCAATCGCCGTTTTTGCTTTATCGGCATCAAGAGCAACACGGGTCACACTGCCGGCAGCAAGCGTCACTTTGGCACTGGTACCCAAGCCATCGTCAAGTTCGGCAACCCGTGCCGCCGTTCGTTTGGTACCAAGGCCTTTAAGCACACCTATTGAATCGGTTTGAATACCTTCACGCGCAAGTAACCTGACTGAACCATTCAATTGCACAGAAGTTGACGCAGAGGCAATGCCTTTTTGATTTACGGCAAAACCTATCAGACTGGCGTTACCGCGCTCCGCCAATACTTTACCGAGATTGTTCACCTCGCCACCGGTACCGACCTCTACCAGCAAACCACGAATATTGGGATCGCCATTGGCTTCCTGCAGATAAACCTTATCCTTGGCACCTGCAAGAATAGTTTGACCATCCGGCGTTTCGATGGAACCTGCGTTGGTAATCGAAGGCGCTGCAAGAATAACCCGTCCACCGGGCGCATTGGTTTTTATGCCGGCCCCTGCCTCAACAAAAATCTGAACTTTAAGCTTTTGACCGCTGGGATCCAGTACAAAATTACCGTTATTATCTTTAACATAAATCTCGCCATTACCTTGTAAGGCCGCAGATTGATTATTGGAAAAAGCTTTGGTTATACCATTCTGAAAATCCGCATCACTGATACCCAATGAGCTTGCCACCAGCGAATTAACATTAACCTGTGAATCTTTACCAAACAAAAAACCATTTTGGTTAATCAGATACACCTGACCATTAGCTGTCAAAGAGCCTAAAATCTTGCTGGCATCGCCTTGATGAATATTATTAAGGGCAATTGAAGTCGAAGAGGGCTGTTCAAATTTTACCGAGTAACCTTTATCTATATCAAAGCTTTTCCAATCCAATGTTGCCTTGTCAGTCACCTGATGAATTAACATTGAATGGTTATCCTGCATGGCTGCAGTGGCCTGACCGGCGGCGATGCCAACGGGTGTCGTCGATAAGGTCACCGGCGTTGTCAGTACCGGTACCGGAGAGTGCGTTTCTGCTCTGACAGAATTAACACTGGCACCAACAACAAATCCACTGGCCAGTAAAAATCGAATAGCCACTACCAGCGGCTTTGTTTTACTAACAGGTAGATCGGATAAAGGAAGATAAAAATTAACCATACTGTATATAAAGTTGTACTACGATAAAATCGAAACAAAAATCAAAATACCGGCACTATAAATAGTGTTGGTAATCGTTATTAAACTAACCGTCTTAAGCAAAACCTGAAAACAGCGCACGCAAAAAAGCCCCGATGTTACCCGGAGCTTTTTTTAATAGCGTAACTGCTATTTGTTTCAGTTTATGCCTCTCTATTGGCACTGCAAAAAAATAAGAAAATGTCGTAAAAAAACTCCGTAAAATTCATAAACCCGCTTAACTTAACCATCAAGCAGGAACGGTTTTAACCTCATAATTCCAAACTTCGCGGCTAAAGCCGCTCCTACGCTACGTCCCTTGAGTTTGATTACTATCAAACACCCTAAGCTATTTTTACGACATTACCTTAAACAATAAGGATGCTCTGAATAAACATGTTTAGATTAACCCTTAACCTAAATCCCGGCTTTGCCGGACGACCCTATTTACCCAGAGCTTCTTAACTTACTTTAAACTGCCGGATGAATCCGGCAAACCGTCATTGCAACGGCCAAACCAAATGTACATGGAGTACATTTTCAAGACACAGACTGTGTGAGTGGCGGCAGTCATTTACCCTGCCACCGCCACACCCTAGACCAGTACTTATCCTTGTCCCATCCACAGTTTAAGATGGTGCCAACCTGGCTCCTGATTCGTGGTTTGTTTTAAAAACAAAACCCTTATTTCAACTGAAGGATAACGGTAGAACTACCTGAGCTTACTCTTGGTACAGGAACCACGCCAACTCTAGGAATCGTAACATCGGCTGATTGATCATGTTCAAAGACTGAAAGCTTACCAGGTATCGTATTAACCGCAGTTGGATCAGTAACTGTAGTCGGGAAGATACCGGTTGATCCCCAAGCAGCTACCAAGCCTGTATTAACCGTGTTTGCAACTGTTACATCATTACCCAAATCCTTGGCAAATTTAGCCAGGATAGCTACCTTGGCCGCTTTATGATTAACCGCATTACCAGAAGTCGTCAATAAAGCTTCTGTTTGAGTACTGTCTTTTACAGCGCTCAACACTTCGCCTTCCGCCCAATACGGATAATTACCCGAAAATACGTTTTCTAGCGTAGGCGCGGCACCATCAATCTTGATATATCGCCAATCGTTACCAGCCGTATTAACACCGGCAGCAGTAACAGCCGTAGCGTTAAGTTTATCAGCACTGTTCAAGGCAAGACCCCAAATAACATTTCCGGCTGTATTCAATGCATTGCCATTGGCATCCTTGGCAGTAGCTGTTCCAGCTTGCCAGTCAGCCAAAAGCTTTCCGGTATCGCCAGCGCCACCAGGTTGTTGAACAGCATCACCAGGCGCCGAAAAGCTTGCGTCAGCAGGAGGATAACTACCTAAAACATTAGGATAATTCAGCAATTTGGCATAACCAACTGCACCAATCGCCGCGCCTTTATTACGCACACCTACGCCAACAGCTGCATTAACTGGCAAAGTAATGGCCGGCAAAGCCACGGGGAGATCAACACCAGCGGTATAAGCCGTACTGGCTAACGTTCTCAAGGATACTGCTACACGGCTTGCAGGTGCAATAAATACGCCAGCCGTGGTATAGGCCGGTAAAACTTTGATATCATTCCAGGTAGCGACATTTCCTGAAAAGATCGCTGCCAAAAAGTTACGACTTAAACTGGGTAAAGCAGGCTCTTCATAACGAGCCAAAGTAGTCTGGGTTGCATTAGTAGCATCTTTGTACTGACCTGACAAAGAACCGGTCAGGATTTGCGCTTTTTGTAACACTTGGTACAAATCTTTAGTCACGCCTATACCATAAACCAAACCACCCGTTGGTATAACAGTAACAGAGCTAATGGATCCTGCGGTTAACGCATCATTCCAGCCGGCTGTTGTGACACCAGTAGTTAATTCGGTTACAGCCTCTGGATAGTTAGTGGTAAAAGGTTGTAGCAAGGTCGCCGCATCAACACCGGTAAAGCCGGCGTCAGATTTTTTGGAGTCCAAATATGTTGCTGCATTAGCGCCAGTCAACAAACCTTTAGCTGAACCACCATTAGTACTCACTTGGAAAGTACCGGCCAAGCCATTCGATGTCGAAGTGATATCAAACCATTTGGTTAGAACCGCAGCCGCTGGCTTGAAGATATTAAGGTTATCCAGGTCTATACCGACACCACCGTCAGCAACCAAAGGCACAACACCGTAACCAGCCGCACCCAACGAACGTTTTGCGATATAAATTTTCTTGGTGGCTAATGATGTATAAGGCGAAGTTGTGCCAGGCAGTCCATTAAGATTAGCAGATCCAGTGAAGTAATAGCCGGTAAACCGGTTGGCGTCATCCTGGAATTTATGAACAGTGCCTGTGGCCGCCAAATTTAAAGTAATTACGCGCTCCAGAGCAGCATCCTGCGCCGCGCCGCCTGACGTGTAAATCACAAGATCAGGGGCTCCGTTAGTCCAAGGTGTCAGCGCATAAGCTGCTTGTGAACCTGCCAACAGGGACACAGCCACTGCCAACGTTTTAAGATTAAATTGTGTGTTGCTAATCATTATAAAATTCCTTAGTTTGTATTTAAGCAAAATCGCTTGTCCCTTAAGCCGTTAAGGCTTACAGTAAACGTTTGCGTTTTGAGATGCCCAGGCCGCCTATTAACGCAGAAGCGAACAACCAAACCGCTCCAGGCAAGGGCACAGCACTAGCACTAGCACTATAGGTTAAGACATTACCCGAGCTTAACGAGAAGCTGCCCAATTGTGAAGTTAGGATGGCATCACTCTGACCGGTTCCCGCAAGAGTAATCCGCCATAAGTCATTAGTACCCGCTCCAGTTGTATGCAACCCAAGCGAGTCTTGCAAACCACCTAGATTGTTGATTCTATTTTGGTATTGGGAGTTAGTAACCGTGGCATTAGCTATATCCACCGCTTGGTTAGCACCAATTTGTGTATTAACGTAGGCATAATAACCACCAATACTTCCAGTAGTCGTTAACGCTGTCCTGACTATATTAGCGCCGTTAAGTCCAGGAAAGTCAGACGCACCGTTACGAGAAGTTGCCAAAGCACCCCAAGTTGTATCAGCATTTGCAGTTGTTCTTTGGTCACCACCGAGTACCGACCATCTCAAAGATGAAGTATCTGCAGCAAAGTTGGCGAATTGGCTGACCGTACTTAAATCCCATGTCAATGTACCACCTGCGCCTTCAGTGCCATTAAGGAAACTAAGATAGTTCAGACCGGCATGACCCAAAGACAAATCCAAAGCAAATGTATGCTTAAAATTTACCGAAGCGGCATTATTATCTTCCAAAGAAAATAATAACTGACTTACGCCATCGGTTGCATTACTTGGAACTAAAAGTGCTGCCGAAGCACTACTGGCCGCCACGACCAGCGATATCGCCGCCGCTATTTTTGTTAATTTTTTCATAATACATCCTTAAAAAAACACAATTAAATAAAAAGTTACAGTTTTAAAGAAACAATAATGCCTCTAAATATATTAAAGCAATATTCAGGCCAACATATAAACAATTGTTTTTATTTATTATTTGTTTTAACCCCAACCAAAGCTGCTGAAATATCAACAGCGACTGTTGATCTGGTGTTGATATTTCAGCAGGCATTCATTTTTACTTGGCGGAATTTAAGCTCAAGATGGCGAGCATTATATTTTTAAACCTGACGACTTATTTCATGCGCTTTCCCTTGCCGTTTAATAACGAACTTTGTCGAATGTTAAATGGCTTACCCCTAAAACCCGCTATCGAAGTGCCTCCATATTTTTTGCACAAAGCACTGTCATACTTTTTCTCATCATAAACAGGCACGACACACTTGAGCATTATATTTTCTCGCCCCAATCGACTCACCAAGAAAGGACATACAAAGCGCGTAGGTCGGGTAAGCGACAGCGTAACCCGACAAATCGTATTATCTGTGTCGGGTTATGACTATCGCCTAACCCTACCTACAAAGATTATTAGCATTTTTTGTGATAAAAAAAGTATCACCTACTTTTGGGCTTCTATGAAAGATGCCAAAGTTGGCAACCCTTTTTTTAAGCACATCAAGGTTACGTTGCTTTTTTGCCTGTTGCCTTTAACTTTTGTGTTATCCAAACAATGACAGATTGTTGCCTGGCAGTCATACTTTAAACAATGACTGCTGATAGCTAAGCAGTTCAGCAGGATTTATTTATAATAGACTTACAAAACAATAGCTTGTATTCTGGCATACGTTTTGCTAAATCTAATGTATATTTCAATTATCTATTTTAATTGGCCAACAGGATTAATCGCTTGTTCATTTTTTTTAGCCCATGACGGATCTGAAAACCAAGTCTGAAAAAACCCGCAATCGCTTGTTAATTGCGGCCAGTCGCATTTTTGCCGAGAAAGGCTTTCAGGAGTCGACGATAGCCGAAATTTGCGAGCAGGCAGAAACCAATATTGCCTCGGTTAATTATCATTTTCGGGATAAGGAAACGTTGTATCTGGAAGCCTGGCGCTTTGCCTTTAACCGTGAGCTAAAACTGTATCCACCCGACGGAGGCTTGTCGACTGACGCACCGGCGGAACAGCGACTGGCTGAAAGAATCAGGGCATTAATTAACCGGGTTTCCGATGACAGCTCTTATTCATTCGCTATTATCAATAAGGAAATGGCGCAGCCAACCCGGCTTCTTTCTGATATTCTGGAAAAAGAAATTAATCCGCAACGTTTGCAAATGCTCGATTTGTTGAAAGAATGTCTGGGGCAAGATGCCAGCGCGGAACAAATTCACTATTGCCACACCAGTATCATGGGACAATGCTTTCAATTATTACGTTTAAAACACATGCATAGCGCCCGTCATTTTCGCAGCCCTGCCAGCGACTTGAGCGACACTAAGGCTTTTGCCGAACATGTCGTACAATTCTCTCTGGCCGGCATTCAAGCCATTCGCTCTCAAACCCTTACTTAAAATTTGTTCGCATGAGTCAAAACAATCATCCACCCTTACTGCCTGTCGCCAGTCGACGCCGGTCTTATGTACTGCCCGTTTCACTGCTGGTGCTGGCGATTGGCGGCGCAGGCTTTTATTTTCAACAATCATCGACTGCTCCGGACGGCAAGTCTGGGTCTGGCAAGGGCAAGCGTGGCTTCGACGAAGCGGATGCGCCGTCAGCGGTATCGATAGAATCCGTAACCCAAGCCGATTTTCCGGTCTATCTAAAAGGTCTGGGTACGGTCACTGCATTACGAACCGTGACCGTAAAACCCCGGGTTGACGGTGAATTGGTGCGGGTGGCTTTTACTGAAGGCCAGATGGTCAAGCAAGGTGATTTGCTGGCGGAAATCGATCCCCGCCCTTTTCAGATACAGTTGCAGCAGGTGGAAGGTCAGTTGCTACGCGATGAAGCGTTACTAAAAAATGCCCAAATAGACCATGCCCGTTACCTGACACTACTGGAACAGGATTCGATTGCCGCCCAACAAACCGTAACCCAGGAAGCCCAGGTTAAACAGTATCAAGGTTTGGTGACAATGGACAAAGCTCAGGTCGATAACGCCAAACTACAGCTTAGCTATACACGCTTAATCGCACCGATTCCCGGTCGGGTGGGACTGCGACAAATCGACCAAGGCAATATTGTTCACCCCAGCGATGCAAATGGTCTGGTGGTGATTACCCAGCTTCAACCCATCAGCGTGGTGTTTACCCTGCCGGAAGATCAGGTGCAACCGGTGACACAGCGCTGGCGCTCCAATGAACCCGTTATCGTAGAGGTTTATGATCGGGCCGGAAAAAGCAAACTGGCGGAAGGTAAATTACTGGCGATAGACAACCAGATTGATCCCACCACCGGCACGCTCAAACTTAAAGCGCAATTCGACAATAACGAAGGTACGCTGTTTGCCAATCAGTTTGTTAATGTCAAAATGCACCTCGAAACCTTGCACGATGCGACACTGGTATCCAGCGCGGCCATTCAGCATGACACCCAAGGCGCTTTTGTTTACGTAGTGAAGCCGGACAAAACCGTACAAATCCGCCGTGTGACACTGGGGGCGACCGAAGCGGAAAAAGTGGTCGTACAAAATAATCTGGCAGCCAACGAAAAAGTGGTCATAGAAGGTACTGACCGACTTCACGAAGGCAGCCTTGTTGATATTGCCCAACAAGATGGGCAGGCAGTGGCAGCCAGTCCCGACACCTTAACCAATCCCGATGCCAAACTTCGTAAACGGGATCGACGTTAATCCTTATGACAACCTCAACGCAATCCGGGACGACTTTTAACCCTTCCCGTCTGTTCATTTTACGCCCGGTGGCCACCTCGCTACTGATGGTGGCGATGTTGCTGGTTGGCATACTGGCTTACCGGCTGTTACCGGTTTCGGCCTTGCCGCAAGTCGACTATCCCACCATACAGGTGGTGACTTTATATCCGGGTGCCAGTCCCGATATAATGACATCGGTTATCACCGCGCCGCTGGAACGCCAGTTCGGGCAGATGCCGGGACTTACCCAAATGTCATCGACCAGTTCCGGCGGCGCTTCGGTGATTACCTTGCAATTTAATCTTAATCTGAATTTGGATATTGCCGAACAAACGGTGCAAGCAGCGATTAACGCGGCCTCCAACTTTTTACCCACGGATTTACCGCAAGCGCCTATTTACAGTAAAGTTAATCCGGCCGACACGCCGATTATGACGCTCGCCATCAGTTCCAAAGCCTTGCCGTTATTCAAGGTTGAAGATATGGTCGACACCCGCTTGGCGCAAAAAC
>CAIUYS010000493.1 GCA_903903365.1 uncultured Methylococcaceae bacterium | reverse complement strand
TAACAGATCATACTGGTATACCGGTCTCACTTCGGTAGGAGCTGATGAAGCTACTGTCGGATTTGTCCTGGTAGATACCCGGAGTAAGAAAGCGGTATGGTACAAACAGAGTGGTGCCACGGAGGCTGCTGCCCAAAAGTCGGCACGAGGGAAAGTACAGGAGAAAAGGTTTTATGCATCACAGCCTGTTCCTTACAATATCAACAATATTCCCACCTATGTGATGACGCTTAAAGATGACGGAGGATTGGTGAAGATGTTTGCAATGGTTGCCATCGAGGACTATACGATAGTCGGTGTTGGAAATACACTGACCGAAACTTTGATGGCGTATAAAAATGCGTTCAATATGGCCGGGAATAAAATCAATCCGAAAGGGACAACTAAAAAGCTTATTTTGAACTCGGTGGTGCAGCGTATCAATTCGGATATCAAAAACGGCAACAGTTTTTATTACTTTACGGTTGAGGGGAGACCAAATATCTTTATCGGTTCGTCGCAGATCTCAAACGAGCTGCCAGTTACCTTCGCCGGTGACAGTATCGCCATCAGTTTCGATGACGACACCCAGGGATTGATCGATATTTCGAGCTTTAAAAATCGGAGTATTGGGAAGAGATGATTTATAGGTTATAACGAGAAAAGATAAGAATACATGTTTAAGCGGGATCCAAAAACATATTTGTGCTGGATAAATAGAACAAAAGGTTAGTAATTTCTTATTAAAGAATTTGATTATTGTAAATTTGATTAATCAGCTACTCCCTATTTGTGGATAATAGAATATAGAGCTGTAATCATACCAATCAAGATTCATCCCGCCTAAAACATCGTCATGCTTCTCTTTTCCGTTGTAAAAACACAAAAATAGTATCAGATCTTTTAATCAGTGTTTTGGAAAAATTTGCACTAAGTTACTACATTTGTATGTAATACGATAGAATCAGTAATCTATGTTTATAACGCTGGATATTTGAAATGAAATAGGCGGGTTGAGATAACAAATAACTGCTGATAGGGTTACCAAATAAAAAGCTAGTATGAACTTACAATACATCACAGATAAACGAGGCCATAAAAGTGCTGTGCAGCTTCCCATGGATGACTGGAATCAGATACAAAAGGATCTTGACGAGCTTGAACGCCTGCGCAACAAAAAACTCTTCCTGGCCGAACTGGTCGAAGCCGTTGAAGAAATGAAGCTGGTGAAGGAAGGTAAAATCCAGGCGCGTAACGCCGAAGATTTGCTCAATGAGCTTTAATGTTAAAACCTTATCTGTTTTTGATCGGCAGGCAAAACGCCTGGTAAAAAAATTCCCGTCCTTAAAGCGGAACTGCAAACCCTAATCAGTGAGCTAAAGGAAGACCCAACTAAAGGGACACGAATTGGCCACAACTGCCAAAAGGTGCGCCTGGCCATTGTCAGCAAAGGCAAATCGGGCGGCGCAAGGGTTATTGTTCACGTTGTTTATAAAGACGGTACTGCCTATTTACTCACTATTTACGACAAATCGGAACTGGTAAACCTTACCGACAATGAGATACTCGAACTTATTAAACTCATTCCAAAATAAACATTAACTCCGACCACTTGACAGAGATTATTGTTTCATCTGTAAACTTTTTCCGTAGATTACCGAAAGCAGGTTCAATGAAATAATTTTCTCATTGATAACATTTATCGGCATACACCTGTTCCTTCTTAGGACATCAATTCCTTAGTCGACAATAACCCGCACGCCGCATAGATATCCTGACCCCTTGAAGCCCGAATTGTTGTAGTAATATCCTTTGCAGTAAGCTGATCCCTGAAACTTGTAATCGTCTCTTCATCAGGGCTTTCAAGCGGTGTTCCCGGAACGGGGTGGAAGCGGATCAGGTTAATCCGGCATCTGATTCCCGCCAATAACCTGGTCAGTTCGCGTACATGATACGCACTGTCATTCAATCCTTTGAACAGGATATATTCGAACGAGACGCGGCGTTGACGGCCAAAATCCCACCCTTTGATCTCATTTACAACCTCAGCAATTGGATAGGCAATCTGAACAGGCATCAGTTTGCGGCGCTCCTCGTCAAATGGGGTGTGAAGACTGATTGCCAGGTGCGCTTCACTCTCATTGAGAAAACGGATCATTGCCGGAATTATCCCAATGGATGAAACAGTGATGCGTCGCGGTGACATTGCAAAACCCCATTCAGAGGTGAGGATTTCAAGACTTTTTAAAACAGCGTCGAGGTTATCGAAAGGTTCTCCCATCCCCATGTAGACGATGTTTGAAACTTCGCCATACTCTTCGATGCTTCGGATCTGGTTTACAATTTCGCCGGCCGTAAGTTGCCCCTGAAATCCCTGCTTGCCGGTCATGCAAAACAGACATCCCATCTTGCATCCCACCTGGGTCGAAACGCATACAGTCTTTCGGTCATCGTCGGGAATCATCGCCGTTTCGATAAACTTATTGTGTGAAGTGGGGAAGAGGTATTTCTTTGTTCCGTCAATACTTACCTGAACTTTAGATGGGATTGAGAGCCCGAATTCGTATTTCTCGTTGAGCAGGTCCCTTGCCTTTTTGGAGAGGTTGCTCATCTCGTCAATCGAGCTGATCTCCTTCTTGTATAGCCAGTCAGCCAGTTGCTTACCCGTAAATTTAGGTAGTCCAAGTGCAAGACTTAAATCCTGTAGTTCATTTAAATTTTTACCAAAAAGTTGATCCTTCATCTCTACACACATTTTAATATGGGCATCATCCGCAAAAGCAGTTAATTACCTAGAAATAGATCTCGGCAAAAATGTTTTCATAAGGTATCCCTTTGGATATCAAAAGATCACGTACATCAACTACCATTAATGACTTGCCGCAAAGGTAGTATTTATAATCTTTTGGAAAGTTATTTGTTTCTAAAAGATAGTCAGTTACCCTCCCGGAGTAAACCCGCTCATCAGATTCACGTGAGCAGCACCGGATATAATTACCCCCCAATGCCCAGGATAACTCCTCTTCGAAATAGAACTGGTTGAGGTAACTTACCCCGTGAATCAACACTTTATTGTGTGATAGTCCCGACTGGAACATGCTGTAGAAAGGTGAGATGCCGGTACCTGTTGCAATCCAATAGGCAGGATCATGGTCGCCATGAAAGCTTCCATAGGGAGCCGACACCAGCAGGTGATCACCCGCAACATACCTGGCCAGTCGTGGAGTAAGATATCCCTCCTCCTTAATATTGAACAGTACGCTCATGATGTCGCCTGAGTTTCCGCTGCAGACACTGTAAATTCTCGGAGGCTGCAGCCGATCGACGGCAATTTTGACCACCTGCCCGGGGATAAAATGAAGCTGGGATCGCCACGAGATCAGGAAAACTCCCGGAGATAGTTCTACATTTTCGATCACCTTTACGGTGAAAAGGGGGATCTCGGATCTGGAATACTCTGCAGCTTTGGCCATGGTGGTAGATTTATCATCAAATATACAAAATTGTTGATTGATGTGCCCCATTTTATTAACCGGAGTATCGGTGATGTTCAAAAATATAGAAATATTGTTTCATGTATATTTGAAATATCTTTAATACGAATAAGAAGTTTCAGGTGTACCTGAATAAAAAGATAGATTTTGCTGAGTTTATAACTATTTGTTAATTAGCATTTGTGCAACTATATTTGTTCTGCCGGGAGTTTTAATTGCAGAAGACAAATTAGTCTTAAATAGAAATAAATGATTAATTTTGCAGTCCAAAATCAGAGAAGATGATGAGTTTAATGAAGCCCGACATGCAAATGGATGTGAGCTTTTATAAGGTTGAAGAGATCAGGTATTTGACGGATGAGACATTTTCGTTGAAACTGCCAAAGGCACGGTTTGCGTTTAAGGCCGGGCAGCATATTTCGCTTGGAATTGTGGGGGGAAATCAAAGCCGGGAATACTCCATTTACAGTGGTGAAAACGATGAAAATCTGGAACTTCTGATCAAAGAGGTTGACAATGGATATTTTACACCCAGGTTACGGAAGCTCAAAGCGGGTAGCATGGTCGAGGTTCATGGTCCTTTCGGAAAATTCGGCATGGAACCTGAACTGGCAGCGAAAGGGAAATTCGTTTTTATTGCCAGTGGGACCGGTATTGCACCTTTCAGGAGTATTGTCCATACTTATCCGGATATCGACTACCGGATAATTCATGGGGTTCGATATTCGAAGGAGGCTTACGATCGTGCAGAGTATAGTGGCGATCGTTACACCTTATGCACAAGTCGCGATAAGGGTGGTGATTACAATGGCCGGCTAACGGGGTATTTAAAGTCGTGCAAGTTTGACCCCGAAACACATTTTGATCTTTGCGGCAACAGCAATATGATCTTTGATGCGCTTGAAATCCTTAAGGATAAAGGGTTCGACCGGGATCAAATTCATTGCGAAGTCTACTTTTAACAGGCGGCTGGCCGCTGGTTTCTGGCAGCTGGCAAATAAAATATTAGTTTAAAT
>CAIUYS010000492.1 GCA_903903365.1 uncultured Methylococcaceae bacterium | reverse complement strand
ATGCCGTTAACTTAAGAGCAAGCTGTTTAAAAAGCTGGAGTGCAATAGCTTCAGCTATTGCCTGTAAAAACAGCTAAAGCAGTTAACTCCCGTAGACTGCTTAACTTAACGGCATTGTCCTGCGTGCCTTTGCTTATCTCTGTTTAACCAGTAATCAGTCGCTAATTGATGTGCTTCTTGCTGAGTGTTCGCTTTGCCCAATAATTTAAGCGCAATCGCAGCCGTACCAATAATGGAATTTTCGGCAAACTCGTCGTTAATACTGCCCTGCCAAATTAAAGGCAGTTGCTTTGGGTCAAGTTCTTCAGATTTGACGTGGCGGCGGGTAAATAAAGCCGGCCAATTTTCATCCAATAACTCACCGTTATGGACGCTTTGCACCAGGCAATCCATGTCAGGATTACGCTCGGTTTCACCGCCTTCACCTTTTAACACGGCCGCATGAGGCTGGTGCAATAAAGCCGCAGTTTGTTGATGTACCGGGCGATAACCCGGATGAAATATGCCCTGAATACTGTATTGCGCATTAAACGGATTTAACAAACGAACCAGCGTATGCACCGGTGAACGTAAACCCAACAAGGGACGCAGTTCTATAATCTCATGCAGTTTTGGACAAATATGTTCCAACGACAAATAACTGAAATACTGTTGCTCAAGTTGTTGCCGGGTTTGCTCAATTGAGCTTGAGTATTTCAGTCCCAGATATTTCAACATATCTTGCGTATAAAGCCGGTCTGAACTGGGACCGCTGGCACCGTGCATAAAAACACGGGTGCCGTTTTCTGCCAACAACAGAGCTGACAATAAAAACCAGGGTAAATGTCGACGTTTACCGGCATAAGATGACCAATCCAGATTAACTGTCGCTTTATCGTTTGATAGATTGCAGGACTCTCTGGCCGCCAACACAAAACCGGCCAGCTCTTCCGGGGTTTCTTCCTTAACGCGCATTAACATTAAAAAAGCGCCCAGTTGGACAGGCAGCACTTCATCCGCCAGAACCATTTTCATGGACTGATAGGCTTCATCCTGCGTAAGAGGTCTTGAGCCTTTTTTGCCTTTACCCAGTATGCGAATGTACTGTGCGAACGGGTGTTCAGGACACGGGGATTGTTCGTGATGGGTGAAGTTCATAAACTAAACCGAAAATAATGATCAATTAACAACGCTGCAAACAGCAGCGTTATATAAACGATAGAATAAACAAATGTTTTCATGGCGGTTTTGTTATCTTTATTGCGCATCATCAACACGGCGTAAAAAATAAAAACAAAATCCAATAACACCGTCGATACCAAATAAATTAAACCACTCATCCGGGTTAAATAAGGCAGCAATGTCACACACAGCAACAAAATGGTATAGAGCAGTATTTGCAGGCGGGTAAATTCAACCCCGTGGGTAACCGGTAACATGGGAATGTTTACTTTGGCGTATTCTTCGCGCCGGGCGATCGCCAATGCCCAAAAATGCGGCGGTGTCCAAACGAAAATAATTAAGGCCAGCAGCAACCCAAAAGGATGCACTTCTCCAGTCATTGCGCACCAACCCAGTAGCGGTGGTGTCGCGCCAAAAATACCACCGATAACAATATTTTGGGGTGTTGCTCTTTTAAGATACAACGTATAAATAATGGCGTAACCAAATAACGACAGAAACGTCAAAATAGCCGTTAAGGTATTGACCAATAGAACTAAAATAAGCATGGAAGCAACGCCCAACACCACCGCAAAAGTAACCACATTGGTCGTTGTTAATTCACCTGAAGGTAACGGGCGTTTTTCGGTGCGGGTCATCAGTGCATCCGCTTTCCGGTCAATAAAATGATTAACAGCCGCAGCGGAGGAGGCCGCCAAGGCTATACCAATCGTACCGAAAATAAAAGGTTGTAGGGCCGGCATTCCGGGTACCGCCAATAACATACCGACAACAGCGGTAAAAAGCATTTCTGCAACCACATTGGGTTTGCAGAGTGTGTAGTAGTTTTTCCAGGAAAGCACTGAGGATTTGCTAGGCATTATTTAATAAGTTCCAACTTGTAATTTATTGTATAGAATACCGTGAACTATTGATTATTGAAATAGTCCGACGCGCTTGCAATCATATTTTAAAGAGGGAGTTATGAATAAACGATTATTGTATACAGTATTAATGTGTCTGCCCGTGTTTACCAGTAGCGCAGAAACCAAAGTATTTGAACATACGTTGGCGAATGGTCTAAAAGTGTTGGTAAAGGAAGATCATCGCTCACCGGTTGCTGTATCTCAAGTCTGGTACAAAGTGGGCTCCAGTTACGAACCTGGCGGCATTACCGGCATATCTCACATGCTGGAACACATGATGTTTAAGGGCACGGACAAGCATCCGGCCGGCGAATTTTCGCGTATTATTTCCGAAAATGGCGGTGATGAAAACGCTTTTACCGGCCAAGATTACACCGCTTATTTTCAAACCATGGAGGCATCAAGGCTGGCGGTCAGTTTTGAACTGGAAGCGGATAGAATGCGTAATCTGCATCTATTACCCGAAGAATTAAAAAAAGAACTGCAAGTAGTGACCGAAGAACGCCGAATGCGGACGGATGATAACCCGCAAGCCAAAATGCAGGAACAGTTTATGACGATGGCTTATTCCAATAGCCCTTATAAACATCCTGTTATTGGTTGGCCCGCGGATATTGCAAATTATACGGTTGAAGATTTGCAAGCCTGGTATCAACGTTGGTATGCACCCAATAACGCGACCTTGGTGGTGGTGGGTGATGTCCAACCTCAAGCGGTTTTTGATCTGGCAGAAAAATATTTTAGCGCTCTCAAACCCAGTGACATCAAACCATTAAAACCACAAACTGAAATCGAACAACTGGGTGTTCGTAAAATGACCGTCAAGGTGCCTGCAAAACTGCCCTCATTGGTAATGGGGTATAAGGTGCCGGTATTAAAAACAGCGGAAAATGAATGGGAAGCCTACGCGCTGGAAGTATTGGCTGGCGTATTGGATGGCGGTAGTAGCGCTCGCTTATCTTCCGCATTGGTACGCGGTAAACAAATAGCGGTTTCTGCGGGTGCCGGTTATGGCTTGACGTCAAGAATGTCTGATTTATTTGAATTGGAAGCGACACCGGCTGAAGGTAAAACAGTTGATCAACTGGAAGTTGCGTTAAAAGATGAAATAAAAAAACTGCAACAAAACTTGATCAGCACGGAAGAATTACAACGTATCAAAGCGCAGGTTTTAGCCAGCGATATTTACCAGAAGGATTCCAATTTTTATCAGGCCATGGAAATAGGCACGCTGGAAACAGTGGGTTTAGGTTGGCAAAAAGCGGATGAATATGTCCCTAAAATTAATCAGGTAACGGCAGAACAAGTCCGTGATGTGGCGCGAAAATACTTGATTGACGATCATCTGAGTATTGCTTATCTGGAACCACAAACCATCAATTCAACGGCTGAAAAAAAGGGAGTTAAGTAATGCGTGTTCATTTCTTAAAATGTGTAGCGTGGGTTAGCGATAGCGTAACCCAACAAAAAATTAGTGGATTGCAAAAAACAACAACCGAAGCCAAAACTTTTTATTGGCTTGGACTTGTCTTGTTGTCATTTAGCACGTTAACCAGTGCCGCTGCAAAAATTGAGCACTGGCAAACGCCGCAAGGTAGCCGGGTTTATTATGTGCATACCGAAGGACTGCCGATGGTGGATATACAGGTTGTTTTTGATGCCGGTAGTGCCAATGATGGACAGCAGTTTGGCTTGGCGTCATTAACGGCTGGTTTACTGGATACCGGAGCTGGAAAGTGGAATGCCGATGACATTGCGCAACGCTTTGAAAGCGTGGGTGCAAATTTTAGCGTCAGTAGTTCACTTGATACAGCGACTGTCTCGTTACGCACCTTGACGGACAAACCCTTATT
>CAIUYS010000491.1 GCA_903903365.1 uncultured Methylococcaceae bacterium | reverse complement strand
TAACGGGAACAGGCTGCGCCGGACGGTGCGAATCCGGCCCCCTAACAGTACGGTGGCATAAGCATCGGTATCCGGCGTCAAAAACGCCACCAACGGTTTCGGCAGCGCTTTTTCCATGACCGTCACCATGCGCTCGTCCTGCTCTTGACCATTAAGGGTTTGAAACATGCCGAGAGCAACCAGTATGCTGTCTTCCGGACGCCAAGGTTCCGGACGGAAATTAAGCGCTATAAACTCAGGTGGCAACAAGTTGGCCTGGTCAATAAAGGCGTTTACACCTGCCACATAAGCGTCTAAAACTGGTTTCTGGTTAGCGGGTAAGGCCACAACTATATTTTGGGCGGCTTGTTCAAACTGGTAATCACGTTGACGCTTATCCAGATCAACCGCTTTTGAGCCAAAGATTTCTGCAAGCCGACCGGTACTCTTGCGGCGCATTAATTCCATTTGAAACAAGCGGTCGCGTGCATGTACAAAGCCCAAAAGACGAAAAGCATCTTCGCGATTCTCAGCGAGAATAGACGGGATACCCAAAGCATCGCTATGCACCGTAGCCGCAGCGCTTAAACCGGGCAACGAAATTTCGCCATCTTCTTTCGGTAAAGAAGCCATCAGCAGAAAAAAAGCTGCGCCAGCACCCAATACAATAACCACCAACAACACCGAAATAACACGTTTTAATTGCATAAGCTTGTCTGTAAGGAATAGGGTTCCTCTGCTTTGAGAGTGGCCGATAAAAACACTATAAATAGCGATAAAAAAAGAATTTTCATGTGTGGGGCTAAGTCCAATGCTAATAAACGTGAGTTAGTGTCTATGTTAGGGCTTATTTCAATGGTTTGTAAACAGCTCCTAAATTACCACGTTCATCTTCTCAATTCTTCGGACAGTTTTCTTTGATTAAAAACTCCCGCTGAACAAAAACCTTTTCGAGATGGTATCGGCGCCCCTTCGGTTTTGTTACCTTCAATCGGCTGAGCTTGAAGGACTTGCCGGAAAGCGGAAAGTCGCCAAATAAACGACTTTGTATTACCGGCCATAAATGGATGTTGAGTGAGTCACACAAAATTTGTATTAGAGCGGCTCAATAATTTATGGCAGGACTAATCGGAAATAATATCCGCTACGTCAATTTAAAATTGATTTCGAATAATAGGCTGTGAATTTAAGAGCTTTCAAAAATTTCGAGGCATGGGCTTAGAAAGCCTATAAAATAGCCTATTCCCTCATCCCTCATAAATTCCTCAACATGTTCAATCTGATAGCCGCTGCAAATGGAAAACTTGATGACCCGGTAATGCGGGAGTGGGCGGTACAGTTTTATAGTGATTTACCGAAGCATGCTTATGATGAGCGCATTCGGATTGAAGCCGATTGGTTCCATGAGTTTTTTATCGCTCAATTAATTGATCGTGGCGAGACAGCATTATTGACTCATTTGTTTCGGGTGTTACCCCCGCAGCATCTTTCCAATATCAAGGCGTTAATGGTCAAAAAATGGCCTGAATGGCCGAGAACATTAATTGATGCTACGGCAAAGGTACTGTCGGTTATTGCCCCGGAAGAACTGTTGCGGTTGTTTGAAAATGATTTAAACCGGCTTAAGCAAGGTGGGGTTGATCCGTTGAGGTTTTTAGCTATTGACCAGCTGCGGACTAATAACAATGAGGTCGCTTGTGCTGCATTTTTTAACCCGTTTAGCAAACTGGTCATCGACGAATGCCCTGATGGTTTTGGTAAAGCCATGCTTATTCTTACGCTGCTGAAGGTGAGTCCGCATTTAGCTTGGGATTCGTTAGAGTCGTTGATTGAGTCTGCTCTTCGGATGGAAAATAGTGAAGCGCGTCGTAGAAATATCTTCAAGTCTTTGTTCACAGGATTATTTGGGCATACCGAGTTTTTGGCGATGATTTTTGACCGTGAGCAGTTTCAATCTTCGCTCCAATTGACCGCATTACAGCCATTTTTTGTAGATTCAACCCCTTTGGAAAAACTGGATGGTTGGTTGCAATCACCGCCCCGATTGGAAGAGACATTAGAGCTTCTTGAAAATCTAGGTAAAGCATCGTCGGGTTGTAAAATCCTGCTTAGGTTGTTGAGCGATTCAACAGGTGTTGCTGAAAAACTATACAGTAAAATCCAGGTACAACTTTCAATTGCGGCTTGTCTTCATGGTTTTGCCACGTCATCACTTGATACGTCTAAATTTGATTTGCCGACAACCATCAATTTATTGGCAGCAGATCTGGCCAAGCCTCGTTGGCGTAAAGAATTGGTGGCTCATCTGCACAGCTTTGATCAGGCACTTGTTGGTACTGCTCTCACATCCCGCTTATTAGAAGATTACGATAGTTATGGCGCCATTCAGATAGCACTGGCCATGGGAGATTTAGGTTGTCCTGCTTTTGTGGAGCCCCTCATTATGGCAATGGGCGCAGATCAAGGCGATTTTCTCAAAGAAGCGGCCAGTCAATCGTTAATAGAAATTGGCATTCCCGCGCAAATTGCACTGATAGAACAATGGGACAGTTTGGATAGTTCTCAAAAAATTTACGGTCTTTCAGTCATCAGTAGTCGCCATGATAAAGCCACAGCAGACTTTGCTGTCGCTCGATTTTCTGATTTACTGGTAGAAGATGTCGAATTTGCTTGCGACTTGATTATGGCATCACCCGATGCACGTTTACTTAATTTACTAAAACCCGAGTTACGTCGTAAGCAATCCTTGATTGATCGCGCTTTTTATATCTGTGCGAGGCTTTTGAATTACGATGGGCCCGAGAAACAAGGAGCAAAAGAGCGAGCTCTCGCTGAGTTTGAACGCTGTGAAAAACTGTCCGACTCGATGAATGCAGTCAGTGTTCCTATTCAGGAACAACTTATTCTGGATTTGGAATGTCCCTTATGCAAAGCCGTTAATAGCTATGAAGCAAAAGGCGTTATTATTTCGGATGATCCAGAAGCAGCATTTCTATTAAACGATGAATTCCCTTGTGCCTCCTGCGGACAGGATGTTGAATTTGAATTTACACCCATGGCCAAGATGGCGCTCAGTGCCCAATTTCTTGGAAGTCAAATTAACGCAAAAGCGGGGCATCAACAAAACGATCAATTTAAAACGATCAGCTATACCGGTGATGGCGACGATATGCCGATTGCAAAGGGACTAGCCTCAAAACGCAACTATTTGGCTGAACATCCAAACGATGCGCGGCAGTGGTTTAGCTTGGGCAATTTACTCTCCTATCTCAACCGCCCTAAAGAGACTTTTGCGGCCTTTCGAAAGGCGCTGCATATTGAACCAAATGCAGTAGATGCAAGGCTTGCTTTGGCTATGACACTTAACGATTATCAGCAAGAAACGGAAGCCTGGGCGGTTATGCAAAAAGCATTAGAACACATGTCAAGTTGGAAATTTTTAATGCCTGATCCTGATTTTAATGAGGAGTTTTCTGGTTTTTACAATCATCTACGAAAAACATTAGGTAAGCATGAATTGCCCGCACTTCTCCCATCAGCATTGACCACATCAAAAAAAACGGGTCGTAACGATAGTTGCCCCTGCGGTAGTGGCAAAAAGTTTAAAAAGTGTTGTGGCCGATAATAGCTTGGTGGATTTATCATAAGCGGGTACTTAACCTCTGGGAGGCGTGATGGTAAGTCAAAACCAACTATTAAGTAGCTCTAAGCTTGAGCATGGCGCTGAATAACTGGAACGGATCTATGGATGTCCATCACCTCTGAATGCCGGTTTTAGTCGTGTGCCAGCCACAAAAGTACCTGAATGTTCATATTTATTAACATTGGCAGCAAATTTTTGACCCACATGACGGAATGATCCTATTAATCACTTTATGCAGCCAGTGTTTAGCTGTTAATCTTTACCCTTTACCCTTCCAAAAAAACTGTTGATAATATGAATACCTGTACCGTTGAAACCATTGCCCGACAAAGTCGTTTCGCAGCACGCCAGCTAGCATTAACTTCCGAAGCACTGCGTAATCTTGCCCTTTCGAAAATGGCTGACGCGCTTGAAGCGGTTAAGTACCAGGTTCTGGAAATTAATGCCCAGGAAGTTATGAAAGCCCGGCAGGATGGACAATCAGATGCGCTGATCAAACGTTTGACCCTTGACGATAACGTATTTCAGTACATGCTCTCCAGGCTAAGAAAGGTGGCCCAGCAACCAGACCCTTTAAATCGGGTGTTGGCAGGACATACCAATCCGGCCGGACTGCAGGTCTACAAAAAATCGGTACCGCTTGGCGTCATCGGCATTATTTACGAGTCGAGGCCCAATGTCACCACTGATGCGGCCGGCGTCTGTATAAAAAGCGGCAATGCAGTCATCTTGCGAGGCGGATCGGAAGCGCTTCAAACCAACACACTCCTGACTGACGCCATGATTGCAGGTGCTGTTAATGCGGGGCTTCCGCAACATGCAATTCAGATAATTCGCACGCCATGCCATGAAGCGGTTAGCGAACTGCTTAAAATGGATGCCTATGTGGACGTATTGATTCCCCGAGGCGGGAAAGAGTTGATTAAGCGAATAGCCGAAGGCACCCGAATTCCGGTTATCAAACATTATGATGGACTATGTCATCTCTATATTGCAGAAGACGCAGACCCGGTACAAGCAGTCGAGCTGGCCATTAACTCGAAATGCCAAAGCATTCAGGTCTGTAATGCACTCGAAACGCTATTAGTCGATAAAAAGTGTGCTGAATATATGTTACCCCTGCTCCGGACGGCATTTGACGCAAACACTATCGAGTTGCGTGGCTGTGAAGAAACACAAAAGCTATTGAAATCAATCTCTCTGGCGACAGAAGAGGACTGGCATACCGAATATCTGGCACCGATCCTTTCAATAAAGATCGTCAACGGTATTGAAGAGGCTATTGAGCATATCAATAACTATGGGTCAGGGCATACCGATGGTATTGTCACGCAAAGCCTGAACAAGGCGCAAACATTTGAACAGCAGGTTGATTCAGCATCCGTGATGATCAATGCTTCAACAAGATTGTCAGGGGGTGGCGATTACGGCTTGGGATCGGTGATAGGCATCAGCACGGACAAACTACATACCCGCGGTCCGGTTGGACCGGATGAGTTGACAACCTACAAGTGGGTGGCTTATGGAAAGGGTCATTTGAGGCGTTAAGATGCCGAAAAGATCAACGGGGCTTGTCTAGCCCTATCAACTTATTGTTGTTACCAAACAAGCATCAGGCTAACCAAAGTTTGCTGTAGTTAATCGTGCTCAATACGTAAGTGATTCTTTGACAGACAGGCAAACAACACCCCGGAACAGACGTGGATAGCCATTTGAACAGGTAGCAACAACAGTGAAGCTATTTATAATTAAGCCCCTCTAGTTCCCTTTAAATTCAGCAAGGACACTCTCAACATGACGACTCATAAATGGCAGTTCGTAGCGCGTTTCAGATATCATGCTTTTGGTTGGCGATCGGATAAACCGCTACAACGCATTAAAGAAGCCCTCTCCGAAATTAAGCAGGTTGCAAAGCAAGAACCGGCATTAGCCGCTGAAGGTGCTGTCCTTTTTTTAGAAAAAATTTCACCCGCCATTGAACAGGTTGATAGTTCTTCCGGCGCTATCGGATCCCTGGTTAGTGGTGCTATTGATACCTTGGTACCTATCATTGCCAAAGCATCCGTAGCCGCATCAATAAGACATCAATGGCTGCAACGCTTGTGGCAAGCTTTACAGGATGACAACATACCTTATATCGAGAGATTGGGCGATTACTGGGGTGAACTGTGTGCCGATGCTAAGTGCGCTTCTCAATGGGCTGATGAATTCAGACCTTCTGTGGAACAGGTGGCTCAGGTAGCAGGTTTCGCGTATTTTAAAGGTTCAAGTGCTTATCTATCGTCACTGTATGCCGCTGGACGGCACGAAGAATTGCTGGCCATGCTGGAAAAATCCTATTTCAGCGGCTGGTGGTATCGTCAATGGGGTGTACATGCCTTGCTGGCTATGGATAGAAAGGCCGATGCTTTACGTTACGCCGAAGACAGTAAGAAGTTCATCAATACACCCATATCAGCCGTTGCCAAGGTTTGTGAAGATATTTTGTTGGCGTCAGGTCTTCATGAAGAAGCCTATAACCGATATGCGCTGGATGCTAACCAAGGCACAACCCATCTTGCTACGTTTCGAAAACTCGTCAAAAAGTATCCGCACAAACCAGCCATTGACATGCTGCGTAATCTTGTGGCCAGTGAGCCCGGCTCTGAAGGTAAGTGGTTTGCTGCTGCCAAGGACGTAGGCTTATTCGATGTGGCAATCGAGTTAGCCACAAAAAGCCCTACCGACCCACGAACGCTTAGTCGAGCAAGCCGGGACTTTGCAGAAAAACGGGCAGATTTTGCTGTGTCTGCTGGAATGGCCGCGCTATATTGGATGGCACGGGGCTATGGTTATAAAATTACCGCCGGTGATGTGTTGGAAGCTTACTCGTCGGTTTTAAATGCGGCGAGTGCTGCAGATATCAGTGAGGCGCAAATAAAAGCTCAAATTCGCGACGTGATTACTGAAGAAGATTCCGGCAATAATATTGTTCTGGCTACATTAAGAGATAGGTTGATCGTATAAAACAACTGAGAGTGCATGTCCCGGCCAAAACCACCGCGGATTATGATACAAATCTGTCACTTGAAAGTATTCAAAAACTGCCATTGGCAATGAGCAAATTTTGGTTTTCTGGTAGTTGGCTCATGACCGTTATCTGTTATTCGGCAGTTTCAAAAAGCTAATATCAATACCGGCCATTCAGAGTTGTAATATTTTTAACGAGATCACAGTCAACACCCGACCCACTGCCGTCATTCGTCTATGATTTTACGCTTCCTTAAACCGGACAGTCGTTACGTGCTGCTCGTCGATCCTAAGTTGCCGATTAGCTACACCGATATACTATGTCTGCTCAATTTCACATATCGGACCTTGGGAGGATATGGATACCCATTCAAACCACACGACGGAATAGATGTAACAATTCCTATTTCCCCTACGTCAACTGAAAAGGCCAGACATTAGAACTAAAAACTCCACTAATTATGCTACTAACTTTGGATCATCAACGGCTTCAAGAATTTGGAAGCGGGCGAAAATAATTCAGTTTAGGAAAACGTCGGACGCAAAAAGATTGCTAATAAGTATGCAGAGATAGTTGCCTGACTCCAAATATTGTTACTGCCATCCTTGACGACGAACTGTAGGCTGATTCATGGATTGTACAAAATTCAAAATTAGGAGCAGTTTTTACTTCTGGATATTGCACCAATTTGTGAAATTTTTCTATTATTATGCACTAAAAAAGTGCGTTTCTGTACTGATTGATAAGTCTAATTTTTTAACTTATTGTTTTTTAATTATTAAAATAATTGGCATTGATATTGCTAATTATATTTTGACACGTGAGGCGCGGTCATTCGACAATGCCTTATTACATAATGGCGACTAGGGTTCCGGCTCATCTTTGAGCGACTGCGACCGAGAGTTACCGGCTCCTTAAGGGGAGCTACACGGAGGGATAAAAGCCCGGGAGGTAAGACGGTTCTAAGAACCGACCGCCTCCACGTGTAGCTTTTTCAACCTGACCGGAGCCTATTATGTACTTATTTTTCCCTATTAATCAGTCCCGCATCCTAGCGGCGTTTCTACTTGCCACGTTTATTTTTTTCTCAACATCCGCAAAAGCCGAAGTAAAAGTCGGTGTCAGCGATTGGCCAGGCTGGGTGGCTTGGTATGTCGCTGAGAAAAACGGTTATTTCAAAAAACACGGCGCCAAAGTCAAATTGGTTTGGTTTGCCAATTACACCGATTCCATCTCTGCCTTGTCAGCCGGGCAATTAGACGCCAACTGTCAGACTTGGTCTGATACCATGGCGCCGCTGAGTAAAGGCGTGCCGGTCAAGGCTATCCTGGTCAACGACAATTCGGACGGTAACGATGCGTTGATGGTCAAGCCGACCATCAAGAGTTTTGCCGATTTGAAGGGCAAGACCATTGCGCTGGAACAATATTCCATTTCTCACTTTGTGCTCGCTACTGCGCTGGCGAAGAACGGCTTGAGCTTTGATGACGTTAAAATCGTCAACCTGTCGGCCGGCGATGCTGCTGCGGCGTTTTTAAGCGGACGCGTTGATGCCACCGTAGTATGGAATCCTTGGGTCAACAATATTCATGCCAGCGGTAAGGGTACGGCATTGTTCACTTCCAAGGATATGCCAGGCCTGATCCCTGACCTACTGGTCGCTCGCGACAAAACCATTCAGACTCAGCGCGCCGAACTGGTCGGCATGATCAAGGCCTGGCAGGATGCCCAGCGCTTCATACGCGAACAGCCTGATCAAGCTGTTGCGATCATGGCTAAGGTAGTTGGTATGAAACCAGATGCCTACAAAATATTCCTGCCCGGCACCCACTTTTTCAGTCTCGAAGATAACTTGAAAGCATTGGGTCCGGAGACCGAGCCATCATCACTTCTAGCGGTCGGGCCAACCATCGCGCAGTTTCTGAAAGACAATCGGCTGATCTATAACGCACCTGACCAGGCCATGGGTGTCGATGCCTCGCTAGTTGCAGAAGCACTAGCCACTCAATAACCCATTCAGAGAACTGTTATGATCGACAACACAATCATACGACGACCCAGCTGGCGGATACGCGGCAATCTTGGTCGACGTACCCACCTGTTAATTTCGCTAGCTGGTTTATTGCTGCCGGTGGGATGGTGGTGGTGGATCTCGGCTGGCGGTGCGGTGGATCCGATTTTCCTACCGACGCCGCCATTGGTGATCGATAGCGCTTGGGAATGGCTGCGGGACGGCGATTTACTCGGCGATATCGGCATCAGCGTCTATCGGGTGGTAACCGGCTTCTTAATGTCAGCGGCACTGGCATTACCACTAGGGGTGCTAATAGGAACGTATGCGCCTATCAAGGCCTTCTTTGAGCCAATTACTGATTTTATTCGCTACATGCCGGCGGCAGCTTTTATCCCGTTAGTGATGCTGTGGGTGGGTATAGACGAAGGTGCCAAAATAGCGATCATCTTTATTGGTACGTTTTTTCAGATGGTGTTGATGATCGCCGAGGACGTGAGACGAGTACCAATGGAACAGATCGAAGCCGCCCAAACCATGGGCGCCGATCGCGATGAAATTGTGATGCGGGTAATCGTTCCGTCGGCCAAGCCAGCCATTCTTAACACCTTGCGGGTAACGATGGGTTGGGCTTGGACTTATTTAGTGGTCGCCGAACTGGTAGCGGCTAACTCCGGCCTGGGATTTGCGGTACTGAAAGCGCAACGTTTTCTACAAACTGACAAAATTTTTGCCGGCATCATACTAATCGGTTTGTTTGGGCTAGTGACCGATCAGTGTTTCCGTTGGATTCATCGCTACAGTTTTCCTTGGCTTTATAGAAAATGACAATCATGAGCATACCTCGAATTCAAATTGAAGCACTGGATAAGCGCTTCGAAACCGGTGACTGTGAGGTTATCGCCTTGCAAGACGCCAATCTCAGCATCGCACCAGCCGAGTTTGTCACCCTGGTCGGCGCCTCCGGTTGCGGTAAATCGACATTACTGCGTATCGTCGGTGGCCTGGAACCAGCCAGTTCCGGTACGGTTAGCGTCGATGGCAAACCAATAAGCGGCCCTGGCATAGATCGGGCTATGGTATTCCAGCATTACAGCTTATATCCCTGGCTGACGGTTACGGAGAACATCAAATTCTGTCGGCAATTGAAGATGCATCGTGACGTCTCGACCTCGTCGGATGTCGAGGCGGCGGGAGGGCGGGCCGACGCCTTGATTCGGCTGATGGGTTTAGGTCATGTTATGCAGGCTTATCCCAATCAGCTATCCGGCGGTATGCAGCAGCGGGTGGCAATTGCACGCGCGCTGATGGCTCGCCCACGCATATTGTTGATGGACGAACCGTTCGGCGCGTTGGACGCCCAAACCCGCGAGGTGATGCACGATTTGATTTTACACGTTTCCATCCTGGAAAAAACCACTTTACTGTTTGTGACCCATGATGTGGAGGAAGCGATTTACCTGGCTCACAGGGTAGTACTAATGGCGCCCAGGCCTGGACGTATCGAGGCCATCTATGAAGTGCCTCTGCCGGATCACCGTGATCAGGATATGAAGCAGACCCAGGAATTTCTAGCCTTAAAAAAACAGATTCTGGCGGGCATTCGCGCTACATCCGGCATGCAAACCGACCATGATTTACTGGAGCAGTTGGGCAATGCCCCAGCTCATTAACAATTTTCTGGAGAGATTGATGAAGTTACCATCCATAGATAGCCAACAATTGCTGTGGACCGAACAACTACCGGCAGGTGGGCACACCTCGTTTCGGATCCGGCGCGGCAACCGGTTGCGTTTGACCGACCTGGAGGGTGGCGCCAACCTGGCGGCGTTGTTTGTGAATTGTGACGAAAAAACCGAGCGCTACAACATGGCCGATACACTAAAGGCTCAGCACACCTTTTATCTGACGACAGGCTTTGTCTGCTATTCGGATATGGGCCGAGTGCTGTGTTCTATAACGGCCGACACGCTAGGTTGGCACGACACTGTCTGCGGCGTGTCCGATGCCCCGCAGGTGCAGGCGAAATACGGTACTGCCAGTTACCAAAGCCATCATAACGCGATGCACCGAAATGGCCGCGATAGCTTGTTGATAGAGTTGGAAAAATGGGGCTTAAGTAAGCGCGACCTGGTGGCCAATGCCAACTTCTTCAGCAAGGTTCTGGCTGGAGAGAATGGCAGACTTAGTTTCCAGGTCGATCATTCACAAACTGGTAGTCAGGTTGAGTTGCGCTTTGAAATGAATACTCTGGTCGTGTTGTCAGCTTGTCCGCACCCGCTGGATACTAATCCGCTATACCAGCCAAAACCAGTGCTGCTGGAAGTTTATCGTGGCGATCCGCCAGAGGCGGACGACATATGCCGAAATTTCCGGCCAGAAAATATCCGGGGTTTCATCAACACCGAACGTTATTACCTGTGAACGCCAGAATTTCTGGCAACCAAATTTACGAGGACAATCAGATGCCCATTGTCGAAAGCACACTCGATCCGTGCAAAGCAATATACGATTACACGCTGCCGGCCGGTGAACCCTGGCTATATCCGATCAAGGAAGGCCAGACCTTTCGAATCCTGGATCTGGAAGGCAACCAGGCTGTTGACACGCTGTTTTACAATGCCGCAGACCATGAAGAGCGTTACAGCGCTACCGATACCATGCGCCTGCAAGGCAACCTTTACCTCAGCGTCGGTTCTAAACTGATGTCGGGAGAAGGAAATATATTACTGAGTATTGTAGCCGATACATGCGGTCGTCACGACACATTAGGTGGTGCCTGCGCAGCCGAGAGCAACAGTGTCCGTTACGCGCTGGACAAGAAATACATGCACAGTTGCCGTGATAGTTTCTTATTGGCTCTTGGTCATGCCGATTGCGGCCTAGCGAAACGCGATATTACCAGCAACATCAATTTTTTCATGAACGTGCCAGTAACGCCGGATGGCCGACTGACATTTGCTGACGGCATCTCATCGCCTGGCAAATACGTCGAGATGCGGGCTGAGATGGACGTGATTGCGCTGATTTCCAACTGCCCGCAGTTAAATAACCCTTGTAATGCTTATAACCCGACGCCGGTGCGCCTGCTGATATGGGATTAAACTCACCAGCGTCGGGACGACCCGGCGTCGATACTTCCATGGCGGGACGACCCGGCCAAAGAGGATTTATGTTTACCAAGGTTTTGATCGCCAATCGCGGCGAGATCGCCTGCCGCATTATTCGTACTTTACGAGAGTTGGGCATTGGCAGTGTCGCCGTATATTCGGAAGCCGACGCCCATGCGCGCCATGTACGGGAAGCCGATGAAGCGGTTTGTATCGGAACGGCATCTGCGGCCGATAGCTATCTGCGTGCTGACCGGATATTGGACGCAGCGCTGGCTAGTGGCGCCCAAGCCATCCATCCCGGTTACGGTTTCTTGAGCGAAAATGCTGAATTCGCCGAACAATGCGTTGCTGGCGGTATCGCTTTTATCGGTCCAACCCCAGAGCAGTTGCGCCGGTTCGGTTTAAAGCACACTGCGCGGGCAATTGCAGAATCTTGCTCGGTGCCCTTGCTGCCCGGCACCGGCTTGCTTGACAACATCGAACAAGCTCTGATGCTGTCCATGCAGATTGGATATCCGCTGATGCTGAAGAGCACAGCAGGCGGCGGCGGTATCGGTATGCGCTTGTGCCGCAACGAAACTGAGTTGCGGGAAGCTTATGTTGTAGTCCAGCGCTTGAGCACCGCTAATTTCAAAGACGGTGGTCTTTATCTGGAAAAGTTTGTTGAGCGAGCTCGTCATATTGAGGTACAAATTTTCGGCGATGGTCAGGGCTTGGTCTTACATTTGGGTGAGCGTGATTGTTCGGTGCAACGCCGCAATCAGAAGGTGATCGAAGAAACCCCAGCACCCGGGCTCAGCGACGAAACCCGGGAGGCCTTGTATAGCCATGCATTGACGTTAGCCAAGGCCGTGGATTACCGTTCGGCTGGCACTGTCGAATTTGTGTACGACCAAGATACCTCTAAGTTTTATTTTCTGGAGGTCAATACCCGTTTGCAAGTCGAACACGGTGTAACCGAACAAGTTACTGGTGTCGATCTGGTGTCGTGGATGGTGCAGCTAGCGGCCGGTGATAGAGAGTTTCTGCATCAGTATCGGCATGCGCCACAAGGCTGTTCGGTACAAGTAAGGGTGTATGCCGAAGATCCGCACAAAAACTTTCAGCCCTCAGCAGGATTACTGACCAACTGTCATTTTCCCGAAGCTGTGCGTGTCGATCACTGGGTGGAAAACGGCCTGGAAGTGACACCGTATTACGATCCCTTGCTGGCCAAAGTTATTGTCCACGACCAAACTCGCGAGACGGCTTTGGCGAGGCTGGATGCTGCGCTGGCCGAGACCCGCTTGGATGGCATCGAGACCAATCTGGCTTATTTGCGGCAAATCGTTGCTGACGACGTGTTTCGCGCCGGCCGGCAGATTACCGCATATCTAGCCGGATTTATCTACCTTCCGCGCACGCTGGATGTGCTGGAAGCGGGAACTCAATCCATGATCCAGGACTATCCCGGCCGCTTGGGTTATTGGGATGTCGGCGTACCGCCGTCCGGACCGATGGACGCGCTGGCCTTTCGGCTGGCCAACCGGATGCTGGGCAATCCAGACGATGCCGCCGGTTTGGAAATGGCAATCAACGGTCCGACCTTAAAATTTAACCTGGCTACCCGTATCGTGCTGACCGGCGCGGCGATGAAAACGGAATTGAACGGTCAGCCTGTGGCGTTCTGGCAGGTCGTTTCGGTAGCCGCCGGGGATGTACTGAAACTGGGCGGCATAGTTGGTCAGGGCTGCCGCGCATATCTGGGCATTCGCGGTGGCTTTGATGTGCCGGCTTATCTGGGTAGCCGTGCCACTTTCACGTTAGGGCAATTCGGTGGGCATGGTGGCCGGGTGTTGCAGGTCGGCGACGTGTTGCCGATCGGTTCGGAATCAGCTATGTCGGCAGAAACCGTAATCGCTGGGACTGCTATTCCCCACTACCCTGAGCAATGGAAAGTCGGCGTGCTCTATGGACCGCACGGTGCGCCGGACTTTTTCACTGATGCTGATATCAAGCAGTTTTTTGCGACCGATTGGGAAGTTCATTACAACTCCAACCGCACTGGTATTCGTTTGATTGGCCCAAAACCGCAATGGGCGCGTAGCGACGGCGGCGAGGCTGGGTTGCATCCCTCCAATATCCACGATAACGCCTACGCAATCGGCGCGGTGGATTTCACCGGCGATATGCCCGTAATTCTCGGCCCGGACGGTCCCAGTCTAGGCGGCTTTGTCTGTCCGGCCACGGTGGTGACCGCTGAGTTATGGAAGTTAGGCCAGTTAAAACCCGGTAATACCATCCGCTTTATAAGACTAAATCGCGAGCAGGCAGCGGTGCTAGACGAGAGTCTACAACGGTTAATCGCTACGCCGGCGACTGCCACGATAGCACCTGTTCCGACCGAACCTGGCAAAAGCGAGAGCTGTGTCGTCGACAGTATTCCGGAAACGCCAGAACAGGTGACGGTTACCTATCGGCAAGCTGGCGACCGCTATTTACTGGTTGAATACGGCCCCTTGGTGCTAGACATCAATTTGCGCTTTCGCGTGCATGCGCTAATGGGCTGGCTACAGGAGCAAAAGATTAGCGGCATAGTCGATCTGACGCCGGGCATCCGTTCCTTGCAAATCCATTATGACCGGGGTTTGCCGTTGCCGACCTTGATAGGCATCCTTGTGCAGGCTGAAACAGAATTGCCGGGCATCGAGAATATGGAAGTGCCAACCCGTGTCGTGCATTTGCCATTATCTTGGGACGACCCGTCAACTCGGCTGGCAATAGACAAATATATGCAATCCGTACGCAAAGATGCGCCGT
>CAIUYS010000490.1 GCA_903903365.1 uncultured Methylococcaceae bacterium | reverse complement strand
CACCAAAATGTGTTTTGGCTTCTGTTGACGTCATGTTGATCATTGTATTCAATCCGTAATGGTTAAAATGATTGTTTTAATCATTATGGTTGTGACGGATAATTTATACAAGGGTATTTTCAGAAAAATCATTAATGGGGTCATATAGAAAAACAGGGGGCAAAATAAAGGGATCGCATCCCTTTTTAATCAAGCCTATTTGCATCAAATAAGCACGCAGGATGGGTAGAGGCGATAGCCGTAACCCATCATAATGGATTCCTTAAGTGATGGGTTTCGCGCTGCTCTACTCTTGGCTATCACCTTAAACCTACCAATAGCTATGTCGGGTTAGCGATAGCGTTAAGTTAGCTGTACGTAAATACTAACCCACATCGACATGATCTGATGGTGGTTTTCGTGTTTAGTGATAAAATTAAACGATAGAGCAAATAATGTAGTGAAATGACTATGGCAAAGATTGATGAAATAAAAGAGTCTTTAAATACATTGAGGACAGCATTAAGTTTATTAAGTGCATTTCTCATTGCTACTGGTGGCGCATTAGGTACACTATTTAAAGGTGGTGATATTGGTGTGTTATTTTGGATGTGTGTGTTTTTTATGATGTTGTTTATTTTTGCCGGTTTTGTAGTAATTAATAGAATTAAGCAAAAAACAAAAGAAATAGGAGAATTATGATGGCTATCTTTGCAATGTTAGTTTTAGGTATCGCAATTTTTTTGATGTTTTTGTATTTGACAAAAACTGGGTGAGTGCAGCACGTAGGATGGGTAGAGGCGATAGCCGAAACCCATCATAATTGATTCCTTATGCGATGGGTTTCGCGCTGCTCTACCCATCTTACTCTTGGCTATCACCTTAAACCTGGCAATAGCCCTGTCGGGTTAGCAATAGCGTTAAGTGGGGTTAAAAACCTCGACGGGCATCGGTATTTATTAAAACTGAAGCTATAAATTAATCAATTGTTTGTTTTGTAATTGCCATCCATGGCAACTGGATCCCGGCAGTCCATGCCGGGATGACGGCTTGGACGTTTTCAGTTACTTAATCAGTGTGCATCATTTAATATTGCCATTCAGGGCAACTGGATCCCGGCAGTCCATGCCGGGATGACGGGCTTGGATGTTTTTAGCTACTTAATAAGATTTGTGTTGATTAGTATTTTTTATTATTTAACCTACTCACTATGATTTAGATAGAACCTGAATCACTGTAATTTATAATATTCTTTAAACCACTCAACGGTTTCTTTAATACCTTCGTTAAGATTTTTGGCCGGTTTATAGCCCATGTCTTGTTCTAAGGCCGTTGTATCTGCATCGGTTTGATAGACATCACCGGGTTGCATGGGTAGATAGTTTTTTTGCGCTTCTTTTCCGCACGCTGATTCTATGGCTTGTATAAAGTCCATTAATTTAACGGGGGACGAGTTACCAATGTTATAAAGTCGATAGGGTGCTGTGGAGGTGCTTGGGTCGGGGTTTTGTGCATCCCATTCCGTAGCAGGCAAGGCCACTTTGTCTATGCAGCGAATGACGCCTTCTATGATGTCATCAATGTAGGTAAAGTCGCGCAGCATGTCGCCGTTGTTAAATACGTCGATAGGCCGGTTATTTAAAATGGCGTCTGTAAACAAAAACGGCGACATATCCGGTCGTCCCCACGGGCCATAGACGGTAAAAAACCTTAAGCCGGTGGTGGGTAAGTTATACAGATGGCTGTAGGCGTGGGCCATTAACTCGTTGCTTTTTTTAGTCGCGGCATAAAGGCTGGCCGGGTGTGCGATTGAATCTTTTTCTGAAAACGGTACTTTGCCGTTTAAGCCATAAACACTGCTGGAGCTGGCATAGACTAAATGCTCTATAGCGTTCCAGCGACAAGCTTCAAGGATATTTAAAAAGCCGTCAATATTACTTTGTATATAAGCCTGCGGATTTTCAATGGAATAACGTACTCCGGCTTGGGCAGCTAAATGACAAACCTTTTCGAACTTTTCATTGGCAAACAGCATTTGTATCGCTTGTTTGTCTTCCAAATTCATTTGAATAAAGCGGTAATTGGGATACTTATCACTTTGTAGAAATTTATACCAAGCCAGTTGGTCTTTTTTTATGCCGGCTTTTTCCAGGCGACCGTGTTTTAGGTTGATATCGTAATAGTCGTTGATGTTGTCAAGGCCTACGACTTCATCGCCTCTTTCCAGTAAGCGTTGTACGACGTAAGAGCCAATAAAACCTGCGGTGCCGGTAACTAATATTTTCATGGTTTTGGGTTATGCGGTGATGCTGATTGGGTTGTTTTAAAAATTCATGGCTTCTAGCCGTTGTTGTTTAAACGGGTTGTGGGGGATTTATCTAATAAGCTCTCCCCCTAATTCCTTTTTTCTGAGGCGTGACGGGATTTACAATCCCGTTGCTCACGTTTTGAAAGTTATTTAAGCCTTCAAACGTTTCGGTCGGGGTTGTAAGCCTCGACCGGCATTGTAGTCTGTCTTTATATCGAGAAATTTCATTTAATTAATCCCCTAATGAGTGGTAGGGTGCGCATCGCGCACCAAAAACCGTTGCTACTGAATAAATACGTTTTTTCTGAATTACTGTAAATATTCAGTCCCCTCTTTGAAAAAGAGGGCTTGAATAATTATCAAGGATGTACTCATCGATATGACATTACATCCAAT
>CAIUYS010000489.1 GCA_903903365.1 uncultured Methylococcaceae bacterium | reverse complement strand
GTCAAAATAACAACAGTCAGCATAGTCATTGTTTTAGTTTTTATATAAATCTGGAAAAAGCAGTGAATGATTGAAGTCTTCAAACGTTTCGGTCGGGGTTGCAAACCCCGACCGGCATTCTATAGCCGCCAGACAATCCGGCAGATTAGCCTGCTCATTTTGGGTCAAAATAACAACAGTTAGCATAGTCATTGTTTTAGTTTTTATATAAATCTGGAAAAAGCAGTGAATGATTGAAGTCTTCAAACGTTTCGGTCGGGGTTGCAAACCCCGACCGGCATTCTGAGCCTGCCGTTTTGCACCTTGCACCTTGCACCTTTTACCTTTTACCTTTTACCTTTTACCTTTTACCTTGAACCTACGTTAATTTTTGACCGCATATAAATTAATGTAAATACCCAACCCGAAGCAATGCATCAAACCGGCAAACGGGATCTGTAAAAACTTTACCATTCCGTCAACCACCCCCGCCGGCCGACCTTTCAGTCGCAACCTTTTGGATACTGCATTAAAAGGGATTCGGGTTATTTGCTTAACCTTAACCACCCGAAAACCGTTTTTCTCAACCAACGCGGTTAAACCCTGTTCGGTAAAATAATTGACGTGTTCCGGTATCCATAAACAAGCGTTATCCTTGGTGCCCAGTAACTTGACCAGAAACGAATCATAATTAGGCACGGCACAAGCCAAAACACCACCTGGTGCCAGTAGGCCGGATACCTTGCCAATGGCATGATCCGGCTCAAGAAGATGCTCCAATACCTGCGACATCATGACCACGCCGAACTGTCCCGCCGGTTCGTAATTCTCAAACATCACCGCCAACGGCTCATCACCATTCAAGCTTTTAAACACGTCATTTTCATATTTGCCGGGATTGATACTGACAGTGTTATAGCCCAATTTTCTAAGTGCCTGCGTGTAAAAACCAAAGCCTGAACCAATATCAAGCGCCTGATCATTATCCGAACTGTTAAGCTGGTGAGCTTGATGACTCATGCGATCGGCATCCAGCCTACAGTTGGGAAATGCTGTCTCTTGGGCCAACACTGCTTCAAGTGTTATCGCTTCGGTTAGCGCCTGACCCGAGTACTGATAAATGGATTGCAACCATTGCCTGGCCGGAGGTCGATTTAAAAAACCGGTTCCACAACTTTCGCAACGATAGATACTGAACGCCGTGGTGTTCACGCTTTCTGTATATTGAAAGTTTTTTTGGCGCCAAAATTTTATTTTCTCACCTCCACAGCTCACACATTCGTGCAAAACATCGCCATAGATTCCTGAAACTGCTGTTGCATACGTCATAATATTCCTCGTTTATTTCTTTTTTATATAAGCGGTTAACCCATAATTTGGCTTAAAAACAGGTTATTTATCTATCCTTTACAAAAAAAACGCTCAGACCGTTACCTTGAAGTCTGCCAGGTCTTCTTGCATATTCTCTATTACCTGTTTATTTCCGGAACCCATATTTCGCCATGGTTTGGCCAGCATGGCTAAAACCAAAGCCTCAACGCCAAAATAGACAGGATTGGCCATAGCCGCTCCGGGCAATCCATAACTGTCTACCATCAGTGGAATGCTGATGGCCGCCGTCACTGCCCCGCATAAGCGACCCAACAATAACAACCGTGTCTTTTTTTTGGCCAATAGTGGTTGAGACACCACAGTGCCTAAGGCATGTAGCGCACAGCCAAAGGCTATGGCCGGCATCAAGGCTGCCGCTGAATGATATGATTTTGCCAGTATCCAGGAAACCAACCAGTCGCCGGTGACCACTAATAACAACACGCCAATAATGCCTAAAGCAAAAACACTGGCTATCCAAATCCATAAAATCTTAAAGGCTTCCTTGGGCTGACTTAGGGAATATAACTGAAAATAAACCGGCTGAAAGATACGCAACAAAACCATTGCGCTGCGATTAAACGCCTCGTTGATTATCGTGTAAATGGCAGCATATAAACCCACCTCGGCAGCGGTCATTAAATAACCAATGACATAACGATCACCCAAACCGTTAATCCAAAATATCAATTCCATCGGGATTAGCGGCAAAGCATAAACCCATACCTCGGTTTTAAAATGTCGAGTAATAGCGGGGCGGTTTTTTTTATGGACTTTGGAACGCTGGACAAACGACCAAGCGCTATTCGAGACCAGGCTTGCCAAGATGTAACCCAGTAGCACCCATTCAGTTTTTTGGTCTCCCCACCACACCAGAGCTATCGCCAACAACGGACGCAGGACGCTATCCGTGGTTTGCCACAAACTGGCTCCCCGCTGTCTGCGCTCACCAATCAATAACTGAATACCCAGTTCGCGGCGAACGGTTACGACCAGAAGAATGCCAGCCAGCATCAGCAGCCAAAAATCGCTGTGCAAAAAATAACTACCCAT
>CAIUYS010000488.1 GCA_903903365.1 uncultured Methylococcaceae bacterium | reverse complement strand
TTGTGCCAACAGATCAAAACGTTTTTTCTGAACACTCCCCAATACTTCCAAAGCGTTTTTTTCTTGGGTAGCTTTAATATCCACAATTAATTTAATACGCTTGGATTTTTTCACTTCTCTTTACCTTAATCATCAACTACGGCACTTATGCGCTCAACAACAATGCCAACTCTTGTATACTTTGATTTATATCAACCGACTCATCCATATCCTGTTGTAAAAAATCCAATATTGCCGGATTTCTTTCAATGGCCTTGTCTATTCTGGAATCTGAACCGGGCTGGTAAGCACCCACACTGATCAGGTCACGATTTTGCTGATAAAGAGAATACAAGCGCCTTAAATCCCGCGCCATTTGCAGATGCCGTGTATCAATAATATCTGGCATCACGCGACTAATTGAGGCTTCTATGTCGATTGCAGGAAAATGCCCGGATTCCGCCAGACTTCTGGACAATATAATATGCCCATCCAGCACCCCTCTGGCCGCATCGGCAATAGGGTCATTAGTATCATCGCCTTCAGCCAGAACAGTATAAAAGGCAGTTATTGAGCCGCCACCGTGATCCGCATTACCGGCACGCTCCACCAAGTGCGGCAATTTGGCAAAAACAGAAGGCGGATAACCCTTGGTAGCTGGCGGCTCATCAATAGCCAAAGCAATTTCACGATGCGCCTGGGCAAAGCGCGTTAAAGAGTCCATCAACAACAACACATCAAGCCCCTGATCCCGAAAATACTCGGCAATACTGGTTGACAACAACGCAGCATGGACACGCATCAAGGGAGGACAGTCTGCAGGCGAAACCACTACCACCGCCCTTTTAAGCCCCTCCTCCCCTAAAGTCTTCAGGACAAACTCGTTTACTTCCCGTCCCCGCTCACCAATCAGCCCGACCACCACAACATCGGCCTTGGTAAATTTGGTCATCATGCCCAACAAAACACTTTTTCCCACACCAGTACCGGCAAACAAGCCCATACGTTGTCCTCGCCCGACGCAGAGTATAGAATTTATCGCCCTAACCCCGACATCAAGCGGCTCACGGATGGGCCTTCTCGACAAGGGATTAATAGGCTGGCCATTTAACGAAATCAGTGCATCAGTTTTCAGCGGGCCTTTATCGTCCAGCGCATTGCCGGCACCATCCAGAACACGCCCCAACAAACCAAAACCCACTCTGGCCAGACTGTGCTTACCCATAGGAATAACCCGGCAATCCGGTTCCAGACCATGAACCTCTGCGGTCGGCATCAAAAAAACGCGTGCGTCGGAAAATCCTACGACTTCAGCCTCAATCATCCTGCCATTTTTTGTTTCGATTTTACACCGGGAACCAATAGCAGCACGACAACCAACTGCTTCAAGGGTTAAACCTACCATCCGGGAAAGCCTGCCTTCAACCACAAGTTCTGGCGCTTCTTGCAATCTGTCCGAATAAGGCTTTAATTTAGCCTGCCATATTCGTGACCGGTCTGCATCGGGTATCACGGGTTTTTATTCTCGGAGACTACCTCAATGCCATCCAATTCAGCTTCTCTTACCGCGCCGCTTATATTTACCCGACCATCTTGCTCCCGCTCCC
>CAIUYS010000487.1 GCA_903903365.1 uncultured Methylococcaceae bacterium | reverse complement strand
TTTTCAACATTGTGTGCTATCAGTACACTGGTCTCATCATTTTTTGTAAATGCCTCAATTTGATCGGCCTGATTGGTTTCGACAATACCTATTATTTTAGCAGGATCAATCTGCACATAAGGCTTGCCTATTTTATCCATCGTGCCATTAAGCGGAATAACCGGACGCTTGGGAGGATTTGGCAACGTCACATTATCGGCAAACTCGGTAATTCGTGAGGAAAAATAACTGTTTCTTTCAATAATTATTTTTTTTGCACGCTCCAAAAAAGTCGGAGAGTTGCCAATGCCCGACGTCAAAAAGACACGACCATCGCTGGTCACATCAACCGCTTCGATGATTGCCACATCTATCTCGCCAAAAAAACCGGCGCGTAACATTTGCGCAACTTCACCCAAATGCATATCAACAAATTCGACTTCATTATTATTGATGGCTTTGCGCATACCGGAGGCCGACTGATAAGGCGCTCGCCATTTGACGCACTTTGCAGTCGCCAACTCATCATCAACTTGGGCGCCTACAGAAGCGCCGGTAATTAACCGTATGGCAAAGTCTTCACCTTTTTTATGCAGCGCCACAGCTCGAAGGGCAAGGGCAATGGGTACAACTTTTGGAGATCCGGCAGCGGTAAAGCCGCTAAAAGCGACCATGTCATTATTGTTAATAATGCCGGCCGCTTCTTCCGGCGTTAATACTGAATAGCGTGTCATGATTTAATCCTGTTACCGGTAGGAAAGTGCAACAAATAGTCCGTCACCCAATGCCGTTAAGTTAAGCGCCTCTTGGGAAGATAAACCGTTGGCTGAGCGGAGTCGAAGCCGGCAAAATCGCTTCGACTTCGCTCAGCGAACGGCTTAAGGCAACTCGCAATAAATAAGTCCCCCAACGTTATTGCCTCCACACGCTTAACTTAATGGCGGTGACGTGTCCGACACAGTGTCAATTTGGAGTACAAACCTAGGTTTGTATTCCGGCTTTAGGCATTAAATTGGGGCGTTCCAGAGTCTGGCAATGTTTGGGGTGTTTTTTTCGAGTTACCCAAGACCTTATTTTCCAATGAAATTGGGTTTTCTCTTCTCAAAAAATGCAGTGAGTCCTTCACTATAATCAAGACTGTCATAGACGTATCGTCTAAGCCCTTGAATCCGCTCAAACTCATCAGGATTAATGGCATTTGCCTCACACAAAACGCGCATCTCTTCTTTGATAACCGCGATGGCAAGCGGTGCTTTTTCACAGATTAAATTGGCAATGGCAAGGGTTTTACTTTCCAACTCCTCATCAGGAACAATATGGTTCAATATGCCAATCTTTAAAGCTTGTTCAGCAGAAATCGGGGTCGCGGTAAAAATAACTTCTTTCATCACATGCAAGCCCGCATCGCGAATCAAATTATGAATACCCACAACATTATAAGGAACCCCCAGATTAACCGGCGTCATGGCAAAGGTGGATTTATTACTGGCAATAACGATATCCGTACTCATGATCAATTCAAAAGCGCCGCCCCAGACACTCCCTTCAATCATGGAAATAACCGGTTTCGGATAGCGCTGAATGGTGCGCGTAAGAATACGCAACGGGTCTTGATAACTTAGCGGCAATGGATCACGCTTGGCCTTGGGTAGTTCACTGATGTCATGGCCGGATGAGAATACTTTGCTGCCCTTGGGCGCTCGTAAAATAACACAGCGAACCTCTGGAACACTCAGCTCTGTCAAGGCGTTCAAAATATCTTGAATAAAGCATTCACTCAACGCGTTTAATTTTTTAATATAATTAAACTCAATAATACCAACCCGGTCTTTGAGTTCAACTTTTACAAATTCATAATTATTCATTTCAAGCCATCATAAGTTAATTTTTCAGCAATGTATTGACTGACAGTCTCTACGGCGTGTCGTGGCGAAAGCTGATTACTCTCCACACTGGCTTTGGTTTTACCATACAACTCTTTAATATCCTGAGTGTTATAAATCATAGTGATAACATTTTCCTCAATTTCCCGCTTCATCCAGCGCACATTTTGCCCCTTCCGCAGCAAGGCCACTTTTCCGGCAGGCTCCATCGTGGCATAAAATAGCTCGACAACCTCCCAAATATTTTTTATTCCCGTATTATCCCTTGCGCTACACGTTAACGCTTGTGCCTGCCATTCCGTATATTTGGGCTTTACTATATGCAACGCATTTTTAAGCATGGCTCTGGCAATTTCAGCCAGTATTTTATTATCGCCATCACACTTATTAATGACAACAAGATCCGCAACTTCCATAACGCCCTTTTTGATACCTTGAAGCTCATCCCCTGCCCCGGCAATTTGCACCAGACAAAAAAAGTCGACCAAATCGGCCACTTCAATTTCAGACTGACCCACCCCCACCGTCTCAATAAAGATGACATCAAAACCAGCCGCATCCAACAGAAAAGTCAGCTCTCGGGTTCTTCGACTGGTGCCGCCCAAATGTCCCCCGGCGGGAACTGGACGTATAAAGGCGTTATGCTCTCGAAGCAACGTGGTCATTCTTGTTTTATCAGCAAGAATGCTGCCCCCGCTGATACTGCTACTGGGATCAATAGCAATAATGGCTATTTTTAAGCCACACTTGATCAAATACATGCCCAAGGCTTCCAGCAGGGTACTTTTGCCTGCCCCCGGAACACCGGTAATACCAATCCGCTTGGCTTTACCGACCAGCGGCACAATGTTGTCCAGAATTTCACCGGCCAGTTTATGGTGTTTGGGGTGTGTGCTCTCAATGAGAGTCATTGACCTGGCAAGAATGGCTCTATTGCCCGTTAAAATCTCTGCGACGATTTCATCGGCACTCATGGCGTTGATCATGCTTGGTTCAATAGCTCCATCGCTTCACGGACACACTTAATCATCTGCGTTCCCGGTCCATAGATTTTGGCGACGCCTCGTTCCAGCAAATAATCATAATCCTGTGGCGGAATCACCCCGCCCACAATGACTTTAATATCACCACGACCATACGCCTGTAATTTTTCAATCAACGCCGGCACCAGCGTTTTGTGTCCTGCCGCAAGCGAAGAAGCGCCCACAAAATGCACGTCATTTTCTACGGCCAGCTTGGCAATTTCTTCAGGCGTAGAAAACATCGGACTCAAATCAACGTCAAAACCAAAATCGGAATAGGCGCTGGCGATTACTTTTGCCCCCCGATCATGACCATCCTGCCCCATCTTGGCAATCAGAATCCGTGGACGACGACCTTCATTATCAGCGTAATCATCAACCAACTGCTTAACGTCATCGAACTCGCGTGCCCCTGCTTCACTATTATGATACGCTCTGGAAATAACACCCGTTACGCACTCGCTAGGCACCAGGTAACGGCCAAAGACATCTTCCATCGCATCGGAAATTTCACCCAAGGTCGCCCGAACGCGTGCCGCATCAATAGCGGCTGCCAGAAGATTGCCGCCCTCTTTGGCAACCACACGAATTTTGTCTAAGGTCTCTTTAACCTCCAAACTGTTACGGGTCAGCTTGATTTTTTGCAAGCTGGCTATTTGCGCTTCACGAACAACTTGATTGTCGATTTCCATGACATTAACAGCTTCTTCTTTTTCCAGCTTATACTTGTTCACGCCCACAATAACGCGCTTGCCTTGGTCAATCTGCGATTGGGTTTCTGCCGCCGCCTCTTCAATCATGCGCTTGGGAATACCTAGTTCAATAGCCTTGGCCATACCGCCTGCGTCATCGATTTGCTGAATGATTTTACGGGCTTCCTGCACGATATTATCCGTCAATGATTCAACATAATAAGACCCTGCCAAGGGATCGACAGTCTGACAAATTTCAGACTCTTCTTGCAAAATAATCTGGGTATTACGGGCAATGCGGGCAGAAAACTCCGTTGGCAATCCCAACGCTTCATCAAACGCATTGGTATGTAAAGATTGCGTTCCACCCAACGTTGCCGCCAAGGCTTCAATGGTGGTTCTGATAATATTGTTATAAGGATCTTGCTCGGTTAAACTCCAGCCAGACGTTTGGCTATGGGTACGCAGTGCCCTGGACTGTTCATTGCCGCCTAACTGTTCAACTGCGTCGCTCCACAAGTAACGCGCCGCTCGCAACATGGCCACATTCATAAACAAATTCATGCCAATGCCGAAAAAGAACGATAGACGCGGCGCAAAGTCATCAATTTCTAAACCGGCATTAATAGCCGCCTTAATATATTCAATACCGTCGGCAATGGTAAACGCCACTTGCTGTACACAGTTGGCACCGGCTTCACCCAGATGGTAACCACTGATACTGATGGTGTTGTAGCGGGGCATATTGTTTGAACAATATTCGATGATGTCAGAAATAAGTCGCATCGAAGGCTTTGGCGGATAAATATAGGTATTACGGCACAGATATTCTTTCAAAATATCGTTCTGAATCGTACCGGTCAATAACGCTTGCTCCACACCCTGCTCTTCTGCGGCAACGATATAGAAAGCCAAAACCGGAATAACGGCTCCGTTCATGGTCATGGAAACAGACATTTGCTCAAGAGGAATCTGGTCAAACAACACCTTCATGTCTTCAACGCTATCAACGGCCACACCCGCTTTGCCAACGTCGCCTTCTACGCGCGGATTATCGGAATCGTAGCCACGATGGGTTGCCAAATCAAATGCGACAGAAAGACCTTTTTGACCGGCCGCAAGGTTCTTTCGATAAAAGGTATTGGATTCTTTGGCAGTGGAAAAACCGGCATACTGCCTGATGGTCCAGGGCCTGGCGGTATACATGGTGGCTTTTGGGCCACGAACAAAAGGAGAAATACCCGGCAGGGAGTTGATTGTTTCAAGTTTCTTGGTATCTTCAGCGGTATAAAGCGATTTTATATCAATACCTTCCAACGTTTTGGAAACCAAATCATCGACCGTCTTACCCATTCTTTTTACTTCAGAGTTAGCTAATTCTTTCCACTGATCTAATTTCCCATCCATCTTATCGCTCCATTAAAATCTTCAATTTGATTAAATACAACAGCGGTTAAACAGGTTAGAGACGCCAAGAGGCTGTCCGGTAAGAGAACACTTAGCCCTCTAACTCAACAGAAAAGATAGCATATTTATTAGCGTATAAGAAAAAAGTTTCTCTTGGTGAGATTACCAAAGAGTTAGTAGGGGTAGAAAATTTTCTACCCCTACCAATGGGAACCAAGGCAAGACAGGTTAATTAATCAGCATACGTGTTAGAGGACTGTCATTAGCGACGGATAACAGTTTATCGGCATCCGTTTCGGCGCATTGCTCCATAAGAACCGAGAGTTGACTTACCTGTTCTTTATGTTTTTGGGCCAGGTTTTCGATGGTACTTAAAACCTCGTTCTCTATCAGGCTAAAGGCGGCGTGCAGGCCTTTATTAAGACCTTTTAAGGCAGTCTTTTTTAAAGAGGGTTGCGATTTTTTTAGAATAAAAAACGGGATTAGCCAGGTCAGTGCGATAAGCAGACTGCTATGGATGGCAAAATCAACGCCCAAGTAATGATTATCCGTCATGTTGCTGGTGTAATAACCCATGAATACTTTATAGCCGACCCAACTCATGGCAGTCAGTGGCAGCACTATTTCACACAACCGCATAGCTTTTAAAAAGCCCCGTTGCAAGGCGTTACCTGGATTAGCCAACGCCACGCGAGTTGCCAGTTCAGTTTGCGTTTGCATGATGTTGGGCGCTTTTTCCCGAAGCAGCGCTGACTGTTGTTTAAACGGTAAGGCAGGCAATCCCGACTGGTCGATAGTGCTAATAAATTCATCCAGCGCATCGTCAAAACGGGCTTGTGCCCAGGCATCCCATAATGAATGGTTCGTGGTAGTCCGCTGGGTCATTAAATCGGCGGCGTGTTCTGCGTAATAGGCGGCAATCTGTTTTATGGGCCAGGCAAAACCTGCTTGTAACTGCTGGGTGGTTCGCTGCCATTGTTTACGCCAGAGTGCAGTTGCTTGTTGAACCGTTTGTTCTGAGCCTAACGTTTCGCCAACCTGTTGCAATTTTTTCTGTAACTCATTTTTGCGTACCTGCAAGCCTCTTTGTTCCAGTTGTTCAATAATATGCGCTGTCGCCAAAGCTTGTATGGTGGATTCCAAGGCTGAAAATTCGTCTATTTGCAGCCCTTCTGCACAGACTGTTTTAAAAATAATGGGCTCTACAAAACCTGCTTTATGCAACTGCCGGTTAAAATCTTCATATTGCGCTAACTGCCCCCTATCCCATTGGTTTAACGCAAACAGCCAGGCATGACGTGCGCCTTCTGCCAGCAGTAATCGCCACGCCTTTTCATCGCGGTAACGCTCGGGGCTAACCACATAAATAAGCACGTCAATATGGGGTAACCACTGCAAAACCAAGTGTTTGTTACGTTGCTCGGTACTGTCAAAATCGGGCATATCTATCCAGACGATATTTTTTTTGCTCTCATCGTCATGTTGCGAGATATTAATTTTAGCCAGCGGCAGGGCTTCCGGCAGATTTTGTAGGGCAACACTGTGGTGATGATATAAAGTCACTTCCCGGGAAGTCGGTCGTTCTATCCCTGCCCTAGCTATTGCCTTACCTGCCAAACGATTAAGCAAAGAACTTTTACCCACCCCTGTGCCACCCATAAAAGCCACGATAAGGGGTCTTGCCGCACTACCGGTTTCTGCACCATAACCTGAAAACAAGGCTTCTGGCGTTCGAGTATCCAATTGACTTAAATCGGCCGCAGCATCGGCATTAATCCAGCCTGATGCACTTGCTTGTTCAGCCCAGCGTTGGGTTTTTTCTACTAAATCAGAGTAATCGTAAGCCATGTCGCTTTTCTGTAAGTTGGTTTTCAGCCGCCTGTAGTTGCTCAGGAGAAATATTAAAATGCGCCTGAATCGATAATTGCTCAGGCAGCGCCAATAGCATTAAACCAATACTTTCAACAAAAAGCGCTTGTTTTACCGTATGCAGTTGTTGTTGTTTTAGCTCATGCTCTATTTTGTGCATATAACTGCCGATAGCGCTTTCGGCTAATAACGACGTAATTGATAACATCGCCGGGGCAAAAATCAAATCATGCACGCCAATACCCCCCATGTGTATCGTCAGCGCAATAGCCGCAGCATCGGTGGTTACGCGAGTGGCGCGTAAACTGTTTAAAACCAGGGGCTGTTCTTGTAGTTTGCCATATAATCGCTGTGCGGTTTTTTCAACCTCTTGCTGAAAACCAAGATGATAATTTTTGGCCGCCCCACTAAAATCCTGCAATATACCCGGTCGTTGACGGCGTAATAAACTGCTAAACTCTTTCCACCAAAGTCGTTGACTGCCCTCTTCAGTTTTATCCAGCAACTTGTCTGCCAGTTGAATCAATAAATGTTCGGCTATTTGATTTAATAAAATAATTTCTTGACTGCTATCGACGACCGGCTCTCTTTTGCGCCCCAGCTTAAGCATTTTCCGTACCGGCCAAGTAAGCACTTTGCGTGCACCGGTTAAAACACCTGCCAAGCCGGGAATTTCCAATAACGTCAGTAACTCTGCCAACGCCCGTTGAAAGGTTTCATAATGGCGTGGATGATTTAAGTAATCACGCTGATAGTTATCCAAGGCTTGCTTGATTGCCTCATTAACCCATGCCTGCCAATCATTTAAAGCATGATGTTCGGCAATAACAGGCTCCAGCCAGGTTTGCCAATGTTTTTGCAGCAAATCCTGCTCATAACGCACCTGGTTTTTAGCCGAGACTTTAGTTGCCAACTGCCTAAGCAAATCCTGTTGCGTGACTGGCCAGACCGGCAAGCCGGTTTGTTTTTGATAATACAACGGCACAACGTCAGGGAAATTATCTTTTCGGGCAAGTTGCCATTTCTCTTTTAAAGAATCAATCAGTAACGCTTCCGAGCCTTCACTTAACTTGTTTAAACAAATAACCGTTGGCTGATGCAACGGTTCAAGCGCCGCCATAATGTCCCAGACGGATTGATCGGCATATTTTTCTTTGCTGACTACAAGAATAATAATATCAGCCAACGCCATCGTTCTGATAACCCCTTCGCGATAAACAGCCGAATCGATTGAATCAAAATCCGGCGTGTCCCATAAAACACCGTGCGGTAACAGCTCAGACGCCAACGTTGTTTCAGCCAAGGAATAACAATCATGCCGGTCTCGTGGCATCTGTGCCTGTTGCAATTGTTGAAAACGGCCAAAATAGCGCTGTAAACCAGTGCAATCATCCAAATTTACACCCAGGCAAAAACCCTGTGGGTGAATGGTATAACCCGCTAAAGGACTGACGCCGGCAACATCACCATTAAGCAATACATTAACCAGTGAACTCTTGCCAGCCTGTGTCGGGCCTACGACCGTAATCTGTAACGGTTGTTTAGGCAAGGCATTATTAAGCTGACCTTTGCGCAGAAAAGCTTCCGTTAAAATCAGCTGATCGATGCGTTGTTGATAGTCACTTTTGCCAGACTCGTTACCCGGTTGATTTAAAACCAACTGGTAACGCTGATTTAGCAGTTGAATAAATTGCAGCATATAAGCGTGGCTCAGGGTTATAATAATTGACCATTTTACTTTGTTTGGTGATCTGGCGTTAAAATACCATAACATGAACCCGTACCTAACTTCGAGGTTATCTTTAATGAAGAAACTACCTGTACTGCTGCTTATACTTACCTGCACCACTTTACTGGCTTGCAGTAAAGGGCAAGAAATAAATGGTCATAACACCTCCACTGCTTATCGATCAGTAAAGGCACTTAAAAACCGCTTGTCTCCGGATAATCGTATTGAATTTGAAGTCTCTTTTTGGACGATTAGAGATGCAAAAAAAGATGATAAAGACTTCTTGGAGGTCGTTGATGGTAAAACGCCTGAGGAAATTATTGCAAAAGGCAAGGAAATCTACCAAGAACGAAAAGCAGCCGGCTTTAAAGCTTATGATCAGTATTCAAGCTGGGAAGAAATGATTGCCAAATTTGGCAAGGAAAGAATGGATCAGGATAACCGAAAAACCAGATCCAAAGAAGATCAAGAAAAAGATAAAGCCAATGACGTGATATACAAGCTCTAAAATAAGTCCCTATTTTAATAAAACTTATCGGGCATCAAAAAGTAAAGTTTTAAAAAAACCAGATTTGTGTGATTTCGTAATTCTAAAAAACCCTTTGTCATTAAATAAGTGCCAAGGGGTTTTTTATTTTCAACGACCCGGCAGGGTCTTCTGATTGATGATTTTTTGATCGACCAAAGCCGAAACAAACTGACTGGCTTCGGCGATGGTTTGTTCCATTGCCTGAATGAGTTGTGAAATATCAATACTGATTTCAATAAACTCATGCTGCAAAGCCGC
>CAIUYS010000486.1 GCA_903903365.1 uncultured Methylococcaceae bacterium | reverse complement strand
AGCATCAGGGCGTTCTTTTGCTATAATTTTTTCGACCGTTTGCCAATCGATAGGCTCGATATAAATCGCATCCGCCATATCGGGATCGGTCATGATGGTGGCGGGATTGGAATTTACCAGAATAACCCGATAACCTTCTTCTCTCAGCGCCTTGCAGGCTTGCGTTCCTGAATAATCAAACTCACAGGCCTGACCAATAACAATGGGGCCTGCGCCCAGTAATAATATAGATTTTATGTCGGTTCTTTTTGGCATGTTGTTGATTTATATGTTATATATTTATTATTTAAGTTGGAGAAATGCTAGGGAATAATTTTTATAACCCATCCAAAGATAAGCTAAAAAATACTTAATCATCCTATAAACATTTATCAGCAATAGCATTGAGCTCATTATTTTCTTGTTCCTGACTATCAAAATCGACCCACATTGAGTCTAAAAAGTCATAGCGTTCAACTTCGCTATTACCGATATTTTTGTAGCCATCTTTTTTCTTTAAAGTACCGTTAAGTAATAAATTATGCAACTTAACGAAACTAATTAACCATCAAACACCACGTCCTCATAAATATCGCCAAGCCTCAAAACCGCATGATACAAATTACAGTCAATCGCCAGCGTTTCATCAGCTTCCAGTAATGCCGTTTGCCATTCGTCCTGGGCGTCGCGAACAAAATATTCAACCTGTTTTTTATTGGCATTAATCAGTAAGAAATAGCGCAAACCGGGTATTTTTTGATAAGCCAATAATTTTTCACGACGATCAGTATTGGCTGTACCGGGCGATAAAACTTCTGCAATAAAACACGGCAGCTGTTTGTAATATTCACCGCTATCTTGGGCATTACAAACCAACATCACGTCAGGATAATAATAAGCTTTTTGCCATGCTATTTTCAGCTTCATATCACTGATAAATACACCGCAATGCCCGCCGCGTGCCGCTGCACGAAGATGAAAACCGACATTTAAGCTGATACGATTATGCCGCTCACTCGCCCCAGCCATGGCATAGAGTTGTCCGTCAATATATTCATGACGCATGTCGGCATTCAATTCAAATGCCAGATAATCCTGCTCAGTTAAATACGTGAGTTTTTTTAAGGCTGTCATTAATTACTCCTGTCGAATTGGGCGAGGACAAATAACATCCCGTTAAACAGATGTTATTTGTAAAGCTATTTAGCCTACCCGCTTAACGCGCATCCATCATCCCAATAAACTCATCAAACAAAGCTTCCACATCATTCGGACCCGGACTGGCTTCTGGATGCCCTTGAAAACTGAATGCAGGACAATCCGTCCGTTTAATACCCTGCAAACTGCCGTCGAATAACGAACGGTAAGTGGCTATTACATTATCAGGCAAACTGTCTTCATTCACTGCAAAGCCATGATTTTGGCTGCTAATCATCACGCGCCCGGTGGCTATTTCCTGAACCGGATGATTGGCACCATGATGACCGAACTTCATTTTTTCAGTTTTGGCACCGCTCGCCAAAGCCAGCAACTGATGCCCCAAACAAATACCAAATACCGGAACTTTATGAGCCAATAGGGTTTTGATGGCCTCGATGGCGTAAGTACAAGGCTCCGGATCACCGGGGCCATTGGATAAAAATACGCCGTCGGGATTCATCGCCAAGACGGTTGCTGCGGAGGTGGTTGCAGGCACAACCGTAATGCGACAGCCGCGATTAACCAGTAATCTGAGAATATT
>CAIUYS010000485.1 GCA_903903365.1 uncultured Methylococcaceae bacterium | reverse complement strand
GTGCCTTCAGGACGCGGGTTTCAATGGTAAACTCGTTAGCGGCCTGAATTTCTGCTTGCTTTAATTCAGAGGTTTGCAATTCATCAGGTTTTTTTTTGAACAGCGCCAAAGCCGTCCTTAATAAGGTATAGGGATCTGCTTGTGCCGGATGGGTAGACGGATTCATATTACGCCTCTGGCTCATTAAACGATTCAGGGCGTGCAGGTGCCAGCGCTGATTCAGGTATCTGCAACGTTCTACCCTGAAAAGCAACATGGTATTGAATCTGTTCATTATCTCTAAGCACTTTAAAAACTTCGCCTTCCGTGCCTTTTTCAAACAGAACGGTGCCCTGTATCCCTAAATCAATAGTACAAACAACCCGATCCCTAAACTCAAAGCGGCTTGGGTTCCAGGGTTCATCTTCACCGATCAACTCTTCCAGCCGACAGCCGACCATGCGGCCGTGATTTAAAAAATGCACGGTAAAAATAACCTGATCCTGTAGAAAAGTGCCCACTTCAACCACATTGCCCACACTGCCCCGGCGAATTAGCAGGGTGCCCACATCCATGCCGGGATAAGTGCCATCATTGCGGATGTTTCGGGTGACCCTAACCGATTCACCATAGTCAAACCGGCCCTCGTCGAAACGATCGGGTTTCATGTTTTTATATCGCCCAAAGAAACGAACGCCGTTTGCGGTTCGCCCATGGAAAATACCTTAAACACTTTTTCTGTTTGTGCATTGGATTCTACAAAATCCTGATAGGCACGCTGTAGCAGTTTGCTGTAAACCGCTTTTTTTGCCGGTTCATTTTCGGGCATGTCAGCAGCGGCTTTTTGTAAATAATTATGAAAACGTTGCAGGATATGCAAGCGGTTGACATGCACGACACTGGGTTCATAGTCCAGTTGAAAATACTGCAAAAAGTCTTCTGCGGACTCCAGTTCTTCCATTTCGTCTTCAAAATTCATGGGTTTTCTCCGGTTATATTTAAAGGGGGCCAACTAAAGAGACATTCTGAGTTAACAGGTAGATTACCAGCATGATAAACAGAGCCAAGCTCACCATACCCAGTATTGACGCGTTTTTATCTTTCAACATGATCTTGCTCCCAAGCTTTATTATTCAGACTTTCGCTTAACAACCAATTCCAGCAAGCCATTTGCACCGATCCGGTCTTTACTGTCCAAGCCCACCAGTTTTTCAAAAATGTGCTGACTTTCATCCAGGTTATTCAAACGCATGTTTAAAAAACCGACCGCTTTCAAGGTAAACAAATACAACCTGACTTGCGTTAATAAATCGGCCGGTGTACTGGTAATGTGGCTTTGTTGCAATTCCCGCCAATCCTCGGGAAATGCTATCAACGGCCTGATGACTGCCAGGGCTTTAAGGGTTGCACACAACGCTTCTTCCAAGCGATGTTGGTAATAGTAAAAACGGTTTAAGGCAACCAATACGTTTAACGATTCAGGGGCAAGAAAATATGCTTTTAGTAACGGTAGTTCAGCTTCGCCCGTCGCATAATTTTCTGCGGCGGTAGCAATCATTTCTTTAACGCCTTCGGTATCCGGTTCATCAAAATACAAACCTTGTGCTTCAAAATCCAGGAGATCCATTTAAATCCTCATTGCCAGTTTTACCGGACTTTCAGTTCGGGGAGTACACACACTTTCCGCTTCACAATGATCACAGCTTTCATCAATCGGTGTTTTATTGAGCTGGTTTTGCTTGGCTTCCAGTTCATCAATCCTTTCAATCAGACAAGAAATGGCCTTGCCAACGGGGTCAGAAATTAAATGATGATTCAGGTCAATGCCTTTTGCGTTTTGTATTTGCGTGCCTTTACTTTGCACCACACGTCCGGGAATACCCACTACCGTACAGCAGGGCGGCACATCTTTAACCACCACTGAATTAGCGCCGACCCGCACGTTGTTACCCAAAGTAATCGCCCCAAGCACTTTGGCTCCCGACCCCACCAGCACATTATTACCCAGTGTTGGATGGCGTTTTTCTTTGTTCCAGGTGGTGCCGCCCAAGGTTACGCCATGATATAAAGTCACATCATTACCAATCTCGGTGGTCTCGCCAATCACCACGCCCAGTGCGTGGTCAATAAACAAACGTCTGCCAATGGTAGCGCCGGGATGAATTTCAACATTCGTCAATAGCCGGGTAATCGCACTTAAAATCCTGGCGGTCAATCTCCAGTTTGCTTTCCATAACCGGTGACTGATTCGATGCATCAACACCGCATGGACACCCGAATAGGTCAGTAATATTTCCCAGACATTGTGTGCAGCGGGATCACGACCAAAAACACAGTAGACATCTTCATGCCATTGGGCTAAAAAACTTTGCCGTGCTTCTGTCCGGTTTTTTACCTTATCTGACATGACCATAACCATTTTTATGCTCCCGTTAAGCGTGCGGGTGTTTTGGTTTGCAAAGTTAACTTAAGCTCCAACCTGCATTTCCCAGTGTCGGTGGGCCGGGTATTCTAAAAAAAGACCCCGGAAAGCGATCGTCTTGATCCGGTATTTCCATCAATTCTTTGACTTCCGGTTGGCATGACTCTAGTTCGGTCTGTTCGTTCATGTTGAATTGTCCTGTTAAAGGTTTTGATGAAAAAGAGTTAAATCTTCAGTTTTGGGTGACTGTTTCGTGTCACTGACAAAAAGCCGGACTTGAGCCAATAATTTTTGTGCCTGTAAGCGATTAACCGCTATGCCTATTTGTTTATAAGCATGAATAACACCTTGAGTACCCGAATGTTTGCCCAGCACCAGTTGATGACAACGCCCGACAATTGCAGGATCAACACCCTGATAATTATTCGGGTCTTTTAACAGGCCATCGACATGAATACCGGCTTCATGGCTAAATACATTTTTACCAATCAAACTTTTTCGACTGCCAATGGCATCACCGGAAGCTCGGGCCACTTGCTCGGACAGCAAAGGAAAATTCTGTAACGAAATACCGGTTTCAAAGCCATATAATTGTTTTAAACCGACCACCACTTCTTCCAAGGCGGCATTGCCCGCGCGTTCACCCAAGCCATTAACCGTTGTGTTGACATGCGTTGCACCGGCCAACGCCGCCGCCAGCGTATTGGCAGTCGCCAGTCCCAAGTCGTCATGGGCGTGCATTTCAATTTCCAGATCCGTGGCTGCGCGTAATTTTTTGATGGTTTCAAACACCCCAAACGGTTCCATAATGCCCACGGTATCAGCGAAACGAATTCTGCTTGCGCCCGCTTGTTGCGCCGTTTCCGCCATGCGTAGCAAAAAATCCACGTCTGCTCGCGAGGCATCTTCCATGCCTACGCACACTTCCAATCCCAAGCTTCGCGCTTCCTGCACACAGCTATTAATCGTGTTTAATACCCACTGCCGACTTTGTTTAAGCTTATATTGAATATGCTGGTCGGACGCCGAAATCGATAAGTCGATTTTATGTACATTCAAACCCAAACAGGCATGTAAATCATCACGGCGCATTCTTGACCAGACCAGCAAGGTTGCAGGCAATCCCAACGCGGCAATGGCTTTGATTTCATCCCGTTCTATTGCGCCCATTGCCGGAATGCCTATCTCCAATTCCTGCACACCCAAGCCCGCCAGTTGGGTTGCAATCGCCAGCTTTTCGGTTAGCGAAAAGGCAACGCCAGCGGATTGCTCGCCATCCCGAAGAGTCGTGTCGTCAATGATAATGGTGCGGTTTTGAGATTTCATAACTCACCGTAGGGTACGCTGCTCAGGATTTATGGGTTCGGTTGTAAGTATTCACCTCCCCCTTTGGAAAAGGGGGATTGAGGGGGATTTATCTAATAAAATCTCCCCTAACCCCTCTTTGTTAAAGAGGGGGACTGAATAAGTAGTTCGGTTTAAAACGGCGGCTAAAGCAACATCTACGCATAAACCGGTGCAAACGCTTTTTCAGGATCAGCCACCGGCGCATCACCTTCCCAATACGGTGATAATTTACGCAACTTGGCAACGATTTCAGGCATCACTTTCAACACTTCATCGACTTCCGACATAGAGTTGTAGCGCGAAAATGAAAAACGAATGGTGCCGTGTGCTGCGGTGTAGGGAATGTCCATGGCTCGCATCACATGGGAAGGTTCCAATGAGCCTGAGGTACATGCTGACCCGCTGGAAGCTGCAATGCCGGCTTTGTTTAACAACATCAAAATCGATTCGCCTTCGATATATTCAAAGGCAATGTCGGTGGTGTTGGGCAAACGGTTATATAAATCACCGGTCACAAAACAATGCGGAATTTGTTCAGTGAGGCCTTTCTCAAGACGATCACGCATGGCTTTAACGCAGGTGTTTTCATATTCGATAAATTCTAACGCCAGCTCACAAGCTTTTCCCAAGCCGACAATGGATGCACTGTTTTCTGTGCCTGCCCGTCTGCCACGTTCTTGATGGCCGCCCCGTAATAAAGGACGATAACGGGTGCCGCGACGCAAGTACAAAACACCGATACCTTTAGGCGCATGTAACTTATGCCCGGATATTGACAGCATATCGATTTTGGTGTCTTGCAGCATCATGGGGATCTTGCCGACCGCCTGCACCGCATCGGTATGAAACATCACGCCCGCTGCATTAGCCATGTCTGCCATTTCGGCAACCGGAAAAATAGTGCCGGTTTCATTGTTCGCCCACATTACCGTGACTAGCGCGACTTGATCGGATAATAGTTTTTGATAGGCAGTCAGGTTCAAGCGACCGGCTTTATCAACCGGCATTCTATGAATGGTGTAACCCTCTTTTTCAAGCATGTCACACACGCTTAAAATGGCCGGATGTTCTACGGTGGTGGTGATGATTTCTTTCTTGTTCGGTTGGGCTTTAATTGCAGAAAGAATAGCGGTTGAATTGGCTTCAGTTCCGCAGGAGGTAAAGATGATTTCTGAATCATGCTCACAACCAATCAGCGCCTGAACTTGTTGGCGGGCATGTTTAAGACCTTTTGCCACGCCATCGGCAAATTTATGGATAGACGAGGGATTGCCGTATTGTTCCAAAAAATAAGGAATCATCACATCAACAACCGCGTGATCAACCTTGGTGGTGGCATTATTATCCAGGTAAATATCTTTCATCATGCCACCTCAATACTGACTAATTTCGACATTTCGGAGGCGGGTACAACTTTAATAAACTCACCCATCACTTCCATCAACCGTTGTTGTATGCCGGCAATAGTCATCGCCGCCATTTGACAACCGTTACAGGCACCGGTCATATTGACATAAGCGGTATTGCCAAGCACCTCAACCAGTTCTACATCGCCGCCATCCGCCATCAGTGCCGGTCTTAAGGAGTCTAAAACCATCTCGATTTTTTTGATGCGTTGCAAGTTGGTTAGCGGCACTTTAACGGCAGCGATTTTTGCAGGTGCTTCGACAGAAGCCGCCGTTGGGTCAAATTTTTCGCCTTTTTCGGCCAACACTTTTTCCAGAATGGCTTCAATGTCTTCGTGACAAGCCGCGCAACCACCGCCAGCTTTGGTGAAATTGGTCACGTCTTCAACCGTGCGCAATTTATTGGCCCAGACCATTTCTTCAATCATTACGGCATCGATGGCGAAACATTTACAGATTAACGCGCCTTCTTCATGATCATCTTTCCAGACTTCACCGCGATAATTCGCAATCGCCGCTTGCAGAGCTTCACGTCCCATCACGGAACAGTGCATTTTTTCAGGCGGCAAGCCTTCCAGTTGATCGGCAATATCCTGATTGGTCACCTTTGCCGCTTCATCCAGCGTCATGCCTTTAATGATTTCAGTCAGCACGGAGGATGAGGCAATCGCTGACCCGCAACCAAAGGTTTGAAAACCCGCCTCAAGGATAATTTCACTGTCATCATCAACCTTCAAGGTCAGTCGCAAGGCATCGCCACAACTGATTGAACCGACTTCGCCGGTTGCATTGGCATCAACAACGGCACCTGCATTTTTAGGATTAAAAAAATGCTCTTTTACTTTGTCTGAATAGTCCCACATGGCTTTATCCTCGGAGTTGGTTGTAGGTTGGGTTAGGCGAACGCCTTAATCCAACTGATTCGATCGGCAAATGTCGGGTTACGCTATCGCTACCAAAAGCAGGCGCTTTAGGCGACCCAATCGACTTAATTAATTAAGAGCAGGGTTTTCCGGCACCTTCGGTACTGGTATTAAAAGAAGTTCCACAGGCACAACTTTTAGCGGCATTAGGGTTGGTGAACTTAAATCCCGAGCCTTCGATACTATCAAGAAAATCGATAGACATGCCGTCAAGCATCGGCAGACTCACCGGATCAATAAACACTTTCACCTCGCCGCAATCAATAACGGTATCTTCCTGCGTGTGGTTACCTTCGAGTTTTAATCCGTATTGATAACCGGAACAACCACCGTCAGTCACTTCTATTCGTAAACCGGCCAAAGGCGTTTGGGAGCCGGAAATAAACCGGCCGACAGCGGTAATGGCTTTTTCTGTTAATGTAATCATTTTTAAGCGCTCCTGAAAGTGTGGCATCGTTCTTGTTAATACTTATAGCAACCTGTATGCCATTTTATTTTTTATAGGCTAAAAGCTTGTTTAATAAACTTTTAATAAAGCCTTTGTAAACTATGAAACGATTGTAGGTCAGGTTTTAATCATACAATCAACTAACAATGTAAGCTTTGCTACAAAAACCAAGGGGAAATGAAATGAAGATAGAAGATTTAGATTTAGGTGATGTCGTCTATGCCGCCACGACTATTACTGATGATGGTTCCATTCCCGATGGCCTCGAAGGCGAAATACTGGCCGAAGCAGGAACCCGTGGAGTTATTACCATGATTGGACATGTAGAAGAAGAGCCCAATCGCAGCGTTTTTCTGGTACGCTTTGAAGATAAAGACATGAATCTGGGTAATCCGGTTGGCTGCTGGGTTGAGGATTTGGTTATGGAACCCAAGCTTGTTCATGATTGCTAAAGATTCTCACCACGAAGACACGAAGGACACGAAGAAAAAGATAGGGTTTCTGGTTCTTACGAGATGCGTCACAGTCGTAGGCCGGAATAAGACCACCCAAGCCTGTCCTGGGCTTGTCGAAGGGCGTAGTGCGTGGTGGCGTTTACGGCACATTCGTAGCGAGTGCCGTAAACGCTTGTTCTCGCTTGCGCTAGAAAAGTCTTATTCCGGCCTGTCATAAAGAAGTCAGCCCTCAATATTTTACTTTTTTTCAAGTCATTATCGGGGTATCGTGGCCCCCAAAATCCGGACAGTAGTTTAAGATGGTGTCTTCCATAAACAAGGTAGACAGAAATAAGTGAAAAGTTTTGACGGGTGCACAAAAAGCTAAAATAGCATTAGAGGCAGTGAATGAGCGGAAAACGGTGAACGAGATTGCTCAAGAGTTAGGCGTTCATCTCACCCAAATTGGATTATGGAAGAAGGCCTTGTTGGAGAATGCCAGTCACTGTCAGCTCTTAAGGATTAACCTGCCGTCCATTGAAAACTAGTATCCGTCTCTAAACGGCCGTTATGCAGGCAAGTATTGCATGAATTAACAGGCAGATTTTCTCAAATGCTTATTATGCGCCTATTAATTTTTTAACAGGCATAAAAAAAGCCCTAGATGAAAACATCTAGGGCTTTGAATTCTTTGGAGCTAGTGAGGGGATTCGAACTCCTGACCGGTTGATTACAAATCAACTGCTCTACCAACTGAGCTACACCAGCAAAGAAAGGTCATTATACACAATAAAATTTCTTTGCCAAATCTTTTTTATTTATTGGGCTTTCTTGGGATTTTATTTTTGCCAAAGCTTTTTTCGTTCCGGTTGTTGTCAAGGCCGGTATATTTGGTTTTAAAATATTGAACCTTGCCTGACGCTTCAACGGTGCCTTTAGGCTGATAAGAGGGAATCAAATGGTGTTTGCCATTTCCTATCAAATCGTTGCGACCCATCGCATTTAAAGCATCACGTAATAACGGCCAATTTTTGGGATCGTGATAGCGCAAGAAGGCTTTATGCAAACGACGTTGCTTGATGGTTTTAGGAATCGGCATATCTTCAGCCTTACGACTCACCTTATGCAGCGTATCTTTACCCGAGTGATACATCGCGGTGGCGATGGACATGGGCGACGGCAAGAATGCTTGCACCTGATCAGCTCTAAAACCGTTACGCTTTAGCCACAAGGCCAGATTAAGCATATCGATATCGGTAGTGCCGGGGTGAGCCGCTATAAAATAAGGTATCAGGTATTGTTCTTTACCGGCTTCTTTGGAGTACTTATCAAACATTTCCTTGAAACGATCATAAGTGCCCATTCCCGGCTTCATCATTTTTGATAACGGCCCCTGCTCGGTATGTTCCGGAGCAATTTTAAGATAACCACCGACATGATGAGTGACCAGTTCTTTAACGTATTCAGGCGATTCAACCGCTAAATCGTAACGCAGACCGGAGGCAATAAATATCTTTTTGATACCCGGCAAGGCGCGGGCTCTGCGGTAGAGCTTAATCAAATGGGTATGATCGGTGTTCAGATTAGGACAAATGCCAGGATAAACACAGGAAGGTTTGCGACACGCGGCTTCAATCTTTTCATCTTTGCAAGCCAGCCGATACATATTGGCGGTGGGGCCACCCAAATCGGAAATATGACCGGTAAAAGCCGGTGATGTATCACGGATGGCTTCAATTTCCCGAATGATGGAATCTTCGGAACGGCTTTGAATGATGCGTCCTTCATGTTCGGTAATTGAACAAAAAGTACAGCCGCCAAAACAGCCGCGCATGATGTTGACCGAGTGTTGAATCATTTCAAAAGCAGGTACATTGGCATTGCCATATTCTTTGTGCGGCACGCGCGAATACGGCAGATCAAAAACGCCATCCATTTCTTTGGTGGTTAACGGAATCGGGGGTGGATTAATCCAAACTTGTCGCGTACCGTGTTGTTGAATTAACGGCCGCGCATTGCCCGGATTGGTTTCACCGTGCATAACCCGTGAGGCGTGAGCATACAAGACCGGATCGTCTTTTACGGTTTCATAAGCGGGAATGCGGATAACGGTTTGAGAGCGCTGGTCTCTGACCAACTGCTTGAGCATAACCACGCTGGAAAGCGAAATCACTTTTTCATTAGGATCGCTGTCATCCGGCTTTTTGTCACAAGCGGGTTCTTCCTGATACGGATTCTGTATGGGACTTAGTGCGCCCGGTCTGTCAATATCCGTAGAATCTTTAACCACCCAGCCTTCAGGTATTTGTTTAACAAAATGTACCGTGCCACGGATGCCTTTAAGCTCGGAGATGGCTTCACCCTGCCCCAAACGGTGAGCAATTTCAACAATTTGCCGCTCCGCATTACCATACACCAATAAATCGGCTTTGGAATCCAGCAACACGGATTTACGTACTTTATCAGACCAGTAATCATAATGGGCTATGCGTCGCAGACTGGCTTCTATGCCGCCGATAATAATCGGCACCTCTTTATAAGCTTCACGGCAGCGATGCGAATAAACATTAACCGCACGATCAGGACGCTTTCCAGCGGCACCATTGGCCGTATAAGCATCATTTGAGCGGATTTTTTTATCTGAAGTATAGCGGTTGACCATTGAATCCATGTTGCCGCCAGTCACCCCAAAAAACAGATTGGGTCGACCCAGCTTGCTAAAATCAATGGCACTGGTCCAGTCAGGCTGAGAGATAATGCCGACTCTAAATCCCTGTGCTTCAAGCAAGCGGCCAATCAATGCCATACCAAAACTGGGATGATCAATATAAGCATCGCCGGTGACCAAAATAACATCACAACTATCCCAGCCCAGTTCGTCCATTTCTGCTCTGCACATGGGCAATACAGGTGCTACACCAAAGCGTTGCGCCCAGTATTTACGGTAGCTAAAAAGGTTCGGTTCGGTTTGTAAAGCAGTGGAGGTCATGTTTTAATCACTTGGCTAATGGTGCTGGCGT
>CAIUYS010000484.1 GCA_903903365.1 uncultured Methylococcaceae bacterium | reverse complement strand
TTATAACGACCTTGGATAAATTAACCATTTCAGCCGTTAGGGGTAATGCCGGTGCAGGAGGTGCCATTTTGGCACTGGCTACTGATCAGGTATTTGTCCGGGAAGGCGTTATTTTTAACCCGCATTACAAAAATATGGGCCAGCTTTACGGCTCCGAGTACTGGACTTATTTACTACCCAAGCGCGTCGGACTGGAAATGGCAACGTCATTGACCGAACAACGCTTGCCCCTCAGTGCCAAGAAGGCATGGCACATAGGCCTGTGTGATAAGGTGCTCGATAAAAACCACAAGATTTTTGCCGCCCAAATCAGGCATCTGGCCAATGCCAGCGCTGCTGATAGCGAGGCCTTGCAAAAACATTTAAATGAAAAAGCCAAAACGCGTTGTTATGACGAATCGCTCAAGGCCTTGGCTTCTTACAGAAAATTTGAATTAACCCAAATGTATGCAAATTTTTATGGCAATGAAAATTACCATAAGGCAAGACAACGTTTTGTTTACAAGATAAATGACGATACTAAAACGCCGGAAAATATTGCCAGCCATCGTCAGCAAGAAGGACTAGGTAAACCACCCGCTTCAGGAAGTATGGTTCACTTTGTCTGGGAAGATTATTACCAAATGGGCGATGAACTGGTTGATAGTCAACATAAGGATTTATTTGTTTTAGCGGATCAGTTGGTGTCGTCCATTAACCGGGAAGAATTGATTAAAAATAGCCGGTTAATTTATCAGCATGTTAAAGAGCATTTTAGTGCTGAAGAAGAACACATGGAAAAGTTAGGTTTCCGAAACTATAAAAGTCATGTAAGGGAGCATAATTTTATGCTGGAAAAACTGGTCGAGATGGATCATAAAATAACCCATGATGACTGGAAGCAAACCGATATTCAGGAATTTATGGATAAATGGAGGAAGCATATTATTAATTCCGATATGGCATTTAATGCTTACCAGAAAGAACAAGAACTTGATCCGATTGAGTAGTGGATAGGCAATAACATCAGTTAACCTGATAAATTTGAATAAAATTTTAACCAACAACCCGAGGAATTAAACCATGAACACATCAGATGAATACGGTCAAAAACTGGTCGAACTTATTGAACGGAGTGCCCGGATTGATACCTTAGTTTTAAAATCCCGGCAAGCAGCCGAAAATGTAAAGCAAGAACTCGAAGAATTGTGGGCCAAACAGCGGGAAACCACTCAGATATTGCATAACTTTGAAAATTTCGGCAGCAATGCTTGGGAGAATATAGGCTGCGGTGGTTAACCTATTTAAAAGACACAACAAGCCCTCTATTCAATCATTGAAGCATTGAGGGCTTTTCTCACGCCTGACAATACCCTGACATAAATCACCAATCATTTATCAATAATAGATAGTCCAACGCTGGGATAATCACCGGGTGCATTAGGAAGTAATCAATCATAAAAAGAAGATAAGGGATATGAAAAAACTACTATTGGCAACATTTCTGTTAACCGGCTGCGCAACTCAAGCAAATACCGCTTATCAATCCGTAACGGTATCACCTGTTGGAATAGCAACGAATACCGATACTACATGCACACTTAAAAATGAAGAAGGTGAATGGAAAACGCCAGCAAACACACCGATTTCAATACACCGAGACGGCAATGCAATGGATATAAATTGTGAAAATACCACCACAAAAGGCACAAGAAAAGTAGAGCCGGAATTTGAGGGGGCTTATCTGGCTATGGATATAATCTTGGTGGATTTATGCTTAATATCCTGCATCATTGATGGCACTAACAATGCCTTCTATCGATATCCCGGGATAATCACAGTGCCTATGATAAAAAAGTAATTTATTAATAATTGCCCCTACCTTTTTAGTGCGGGAATGAGTGATGCTTTTAATGCTTAACAAAATCAATCAGCTAAGGTAACTATTCAGCCCCCTCTTTACTGGTTCACAAGATCCTTGGAAAGCATGATGCACAACAATACGAATCATAAAAAATTGGGGTTCGTTGCCTCACTGAAACCTACGAACTACCTGCCCCGGTTTAAGTTGATAGTCAAGAGATGGGTAGAGGCGGTAGCCGAAACCCATCATAATTGATTCCTTATGCGATGGGTTTCGCGCTGCTCTACCCATACTACGCGCTTACCTGTGCTTATGCAGATGGCGAGATTGCTGCTATTGCG
>CAIUYS010000483.1 GCA_903903365.1 uncultured Methylococcaceae bacterium | reverse complement strand
CACCAAGAATATCATGCTGTGTAAACAGTTGTTCCAGTAAATCACGGTCACAAATGTCGCCGTGAACAAATGTATAACGGTCACTGCCGTCAATTTCGTTAAGGTTTTCAAGATTGCCGGCATAAGTCAACAAATCAAGATTAACCAAGTGATAGTCAGGATACTTTTCTAAAAAGTAAGGCGCAAAATTACTGCCAATAAAACCGGCGCAACCGGTGATTAAAAGGGATTTCATAAGGTGTTATTTCCGGTTAAATTTTCCAGACAGTCAATTAAACTGTCTTTCCAGTAAGGGATAGTCAGGTCAAACGTGTTTTTAATCTTTGCCTTGTTCAGCAAACTGTAATGCGGACGGGTTGCCGGTGTTGGATAGTCTTTGGTTTCTATCGGTTTAACCCGGCAAGAAATCGCAGAGAGCTCAAAAATGGTTTTGGCAAAATCATACCAACTGCAAACACCTTCATTACTGAAATGATAAATTTCCGTTGCGGTTAAGGACTCCAGTTTGGGATGTAGGATAATCGCCAGAATGGCGAGTGCCAAATCCCGTGCCGAGGTGGGTGAGCCGACCTGATCATAAATAACGCCCAACTCATCACGTTCTTTGCCCAAGCGTAGCATGGTTTTGACAAAGTTATTGCCAAATTGTGAATATACCCAAGACGTGCGGATGATAACGGATTTTTCCGGATTAACGGCCAGCATCGCCTGTTCGCCTTCAAGCTTGGTTTGTCCGTAAATGTCTTGCGGATCAGTAAGATCAGTTTCGTTATACGGTTGGTAGTTTTTGCCATTAAATACATAGTCGGTTGAGATATGAATCAACGCGCTGTTATGGGCTTTGGCAATACGCGCCAGCGTTTCGACAGCGGTGCTGTTAATGGCTCTCGCCAAGTCGGGCTCTGTTTGCGCTTTATCGACGGCGGTGTAGGCCGCACAGTTAATGATAACATCAAAGGTTTTATCAACAAACCAGGTTTGTATGGCCTCTGAATTACTTAAATCCAACTCGTTTCTACTGATAAAAGTAAACGTAAAATCAGCATACAAGTCACTTAATTGACGAAGCTCACTGCCCAGTTGTCCCTGTGCGCCGGTAACCAGTATGGATTTAGGCATAAAGACTACCCGCATTAACAAACAACTCCGCCTTATCCAGCGTGGGTTGCACGGTATCTTTTGCAGACAGTTGTAACTGTTCTTTTTCTACTTGCCAGTCAATGCCTAAAGATGGATCATCAAAAGCCAAGCCACGGTCATTTTCGGGTGAATAATAATTATCCACTTTATAAGCAAAAATGGTGTCATCTTCCAGTACCACAAAGCCATGGGCAAAACCCCGTGGTATAAATAGTTGGCGTTTGTTTTGTTCGGACAACTCGACGCTGATATGTTGCCCAAAAGTCGGGCTGCCGGTTCTAATATCGACCGCCACATCCAGCACCTTGCCTTTAATCACCCGCACCAGTTTGATTTGTGAGACGGGTGCCAGTTGATAATGCAAACCTCTTAATACGCCGTAACTTGATTTTGATTCATTATCCTGAATAAAATTAACCGTAAAACCCAGAAATTCATCCAGCTTATCCTGGCGAAAGGTTTCAATAAAGTAACCGCGTGCATCGCCAAAAACGCGGGGTTCAATGATAATGACATCGGGGATGGCGGTTCTTATAAAGATCATGCGCTTTCAGTTCCTTCGCCTGCGCGACGTAGCAGATATTGGCCGTATTGATTTTTTAACAGCGGCTGAGCTAATTTAATTAATTGGTCTTGAGAAATATAGCCCATTTCATAGGCAATTTCTTCAATACACGCTACTTTCAAGCCCTGTCTTTTTTCAATGGTCTGAATAAAATTGGACGCTTCCAGCAAGGATTCATGCGTGCCGGTATCCAGCCAGGCATAACCACGCCCCATCAGCTCAACTTTTAAATTGCCTTGTTCAAGGTACATTTGATTGACGGTAGTAATTTCCAACTCACCTCGGTGCGAGGGTTTAATGTTTTTGGCAATCTCAACCACGCTGTTGGGGTAAAAATACAAACCCACGACCGCATAATTACTTTTCGGCTTAAGCGGTTTTTCTTCAATACTTAATACATTGCCTTTATCATCAAACTCGGCAACGCCAT
>CAIUYS010000482.1 GCA_903903365.1 uncultured Methylococcaceae bacterium | reverse complement strand
TACACCACATCTTTACACGCTATTGCGTCGAACGCTGAAAGACGCGAAGGATTCGACTGAAGATGCAAAAAAACACTACCAACGCCCCCGTCCCTTCTTAGTGAACAAGGCTGCTTTCTGCACGCCGGAGGATAAGGCGCGGCTGGAGAAAAGCGGTTCTTATCCTTCTGGACATAACGCAGTCGGCATGGCCTGGGCGCTTGTCATCACTGAGATTTCTTCAACACAAACCGACGCGATTCTGGCACGAGGGCAGGCTTTTGGAGTGAGTCGTATAGTCTGCAACGTGCATTGGAACAGCGACACGCTACAGGGCCGTTACATGGGTGCCTACACCGTGGCGAGGCTACATGCCAACCCCGCATTTCGCGCCGACCTGGAAGCTGCCAAGGTCGAACTTGAAACTGCCCGCGCCAAAGGCTTAAAACCCACACGCGACGGCAACGCGGAAAAAGAGGGTATGGATTTGCAAAAGTTGCTGTATCAGTAAGCCGCGCGGCTATCTTTCGCTGTCATTGGATGCTGTTACCCGATACCTGATATTGTCTTGATCCATTGTAACGGGCACCTCACGGCCACTTCCTGTCAGTGGCAAAACGACAATGAGTGTCCGGTTCCGAATACACAGCTGACAGTCAGAGATCGCTAATTATCGTGCGTACACAAATCCAAACCCGACGCTCAGATACCACAACGCCCCGTATAACTGGGCACAATAAACAAAGTGAGGAGTGCGCAGCACTTGTTGTGATCCGTGTGTATGCATTTGTTATAAGGAAGGCTATCCCTTTCTGTTTTTGACATAATCCCACAGCTTCAATACTATTTTCTAGATTTTCAAGCAGCCTATCCTTAACAAGCTTTTTCTGTGACTTTTTCTCATTATAATATCCGCCGGGTAAAGTGGACTTTACGCACATTGAGTCGTAAGCAGTTGTCATTTTTGATGAATCTCGAATGTTATAGCCAGACACTTAACAAGGAATTACTCACATTTGAGCGAAAAACTGTATAGCCTGAAGAATTGATGAGTCATTGTTATTTATTTGCTTAAATGATTTTTTAGGTTGTCTAATTTTTGAGTAAAAAGGGAGTTAATAGATTTACACACCACATAAATATCTTTTCTGTAGTGGAATTATGATAAAAATATTTTTTACTTTCGTATACCAACCAAAATGAGTCAATACGCGATTAATAATACTCGCTAATCGATGACTGGTTAAGACTAAATTGCTTGCAACGGTTGAGAAATATTTCGAGCAATGGCGAAATTATCCATAGACACCCTGAACGGCCGGAGTTGAACGAAAAACGCTTAGAACTATTGAAAAAATGGAGAGACTAATAAATTTATACAAGAGAGAGATTATGTACAATCAATTCAAACAAAAACACAAAGCCCAGTAATTAGTCATCCACGTAAAGATGGACAGCTAATTAACAATACAGATAAATAATTGGCGAAAACAAGTATTGCCCACTTATAAATACAACCGGAAAAATATTGAAAAGCCTATTTTTCTTGAAGTCCTTAAGCAACATTTGATAGAAAAATTTGAGTCAATTATTTTTACTGACTTAGTAGACGTAAATAAATAACTGGCCGATCTAAACTTCTTAAGCTATCTATAACAGAGTTATAATCCATGCCTCCACCATGTTGAATCGAATGAAAACGGTCAGTTATTTATTTACGCCCACTTAGAGGGAGATGATGTAATGGGAATCTTAAGTACACATCCCACAAAAATTCAGGGTAAAAAAATAATCGTATCAGAGGATAAAGATATGAGAACTATACCTGGATGGCTATACAATCCAGGACCGAATAAGGATATTGAACCAAAATACATAAATGAATTTGAAGCTGATAGATATCATTTATATCAGACAATCACCGGAGATTCCACCGATGGCTATAAAGGATGCCCAGGCGCAGGTCCAATCAGAGCAGCTTTACTAACTGTTTAACTAAAGCTCACGGACAGGATTGGCGATTGCCAACAAAGGATGAATTGAATCTGTTATACCAACAAAGTTCCATGGTAGTTGGTTTTGCTCGTAACAACTACTGGAGCTCTAAGGAGCTCGATAGAGGTTACGCGTGGGGCCAGGATTTCTTCTCTGGCATCCAGTACGGCTACGATAAGGCCGACTCGCTTCCAGTGCGTGCTGTTCGGGATTTTTAACTATTCAACCCTTTAACTAAATTTATTGCCGAAGGCTGAGGATTGTTTTTTGAGCGATGACGTTATATTACGGTTTGCCGATTAACTGGTGTACTTGAAGTAGCTTAAGTCCAGTCGAGTTAGCGATAGCCTAACCCGACATTTTAATTATTCATAGACAAGATCATGAGTCCCGTTGCGAATGTGTCGGGTTACGGATATCGCCTAAGTCGACATGGCTAAAATAGCATCCACTAAATGCTTTTATTTGCACCAAAATCTATTATTGTTTTCTACCGGGTGTCTATCGGGTTTTTTTCTCTAGGATGATTGTGGTGCGCGATGCGCACTCAACTTAACTTTGTGCGTTATGAAGTACTAAGAAATAAAAAAGCCCCAGTTAAAGTGCTTGATTGAAGAATTAATGTACATAGTTAAAAAGATCGAATTGGTCTTACTTGCTTCTTCATTTCTTTCCAGCTGAAGTCCTGGCTACTAGTGGGGAAGAAATATTGACCCCAAACGTAGAGGTTATCATACTCTGAAGAGCTCGAATAGTAGACGTTACTAAAAAAACCACCCACAATGTTTCTTTGTTGATACAGCAAATTCAATTCATCTTTAGAAGGTAAATACCAGTCATTAAAGCCATTAAGAACATAGGCTATAGCAGTTGCTGCTGCATTGATGGGATTGCTTATACTAATTCTTTCCCCGCTGCCACAGGCTGCTATAATAGCAACTGTATTAGCTGCTCCTGTGCCGATGGCAGTACTAGTGGTGGCTACAGTGGTGTGAGTTATGGCGTTATTAGCCCCCCCATAATCCCAACAACCCCAACCGGAATATGAGTCTGCAGGTGCTGCTTCCAATCCGTGTAACCCGTTATTATCACTTAGAAAAAACACAATACCGCCAGCCGGACCTTTGTCGCCTATGTGATAAACCGTTGTAGTTATTGGTAAACCTGAGCCTACTGGATGTTTTGTTGCATTGAAAGTACCATAATAACCCAAACTAGAATTATAAAATCCTAATAATGTATCTTTTCCTACGCTAGATAATCTAGCTGCAGCATTAATATTTTCACCTGAACTTGTATTTAAAACAAAAGATGCTGTGCAAGTTTTGTCGACAGTACCAGTACCTGAGCCTGTTCCTTGAGTGTTATTTGGTAAAAGAGTACAAGATGTATTATTTAAGTTTCCGTTAATACCAATAATCATAGTGCATATCTCTATATCCCCTGCTTTGGTATTATTTACAATTACTGTCCAGCTACCTAATAAGTCTGCTTGTGTACAAGGGGTAGATAAGGCTCCTTGTGGACCAGCAATACCTTGATCACCTTTGTCACCTTTTGGCCCTTGAATACCATGTTGAACAGTAGCGCCTGCAGGGCCTTGTACTCCCGTAGCACCTTTCGCTCCAGCAGGACCAGTTAATCCAATAGGTCCTTGAATGCCTTTTAGCCCAGTCGCGCCCGTTTTACCTATAGCACCAGTTGGTCCCTGAGCTCCCGCAGCACCCTTCGCTCCGATTGGGCCTTGTATTCCCTGAGGACCAATTGCACCTGTTGCTCCCTTATCACCTTTTGGGCCTGCTGGTCCAGTTTGTCCTTGAAGTCCTTGTGACCCAGTTTTGCCAATAGGTCCTTGGGGTCCGGCTGACCCCGTAGTTACTGTCGTTGGAACTGCATAGGCAATTGATGTAAAGAAAAAAGGTAAAGTTAGTAAACTAGCCGTTATAAGAAGTTTTTTTCGCATATTATGGATAATCTTGTAAACCTTATGAATAATTTGCAATGAATATAACACAACTTATATAATCAGAAATAAGTAAAAATTAATAATGTTTCTTATCTATATTTAGCATGCTGTATCTTCATCATCTATTAATTTTTCGATCTAGCTGCTTTAATATCCCCGAATACATTTTTATTTCTTTCAACTTCACAGCGCGAGTGGTTCTGATTTTTCTAGTCTACCTTCCATGAGCATAGAAGTGGTGATCAGATCCCCTAATAATAGATTCTTTCTTCATAGCACCGTGGAAGCTGCAAACGGACAATGAGTAAGCTCTTAAATTTTTACATTGCACCAATGTGTTTCGCCTTGGCTGTAAATCGAAGGTCTGGTCTTTTAAAAAGTAGTGGTAACATAATTTTCCGGTGCATTTTTGTCAGTGCGTGGTCTTACAAGCTGTAAGGGGTCAAAGGAGCCTACAAGCCACAAATCATGCACATAATTCGCATAAGTAGCTTGTAGTATCTCAAAAATAGATATCTACTCGGATTTTTTATTAGTTGCTGCCTTTATAAATGCGTCACAGACACCCTGTAAAGTTTCAAAAAAATCAACGCGTTCTCTCTTGTACTTATAAATTTGAGTTTCGTGTTCCCTAATTCTTTCATCGCCCACATTCGGACTTATTGCTTGTTCTTGTTCCTGCGGTGGTCATGAGCTTGCTACGCGTTTCTTTCAGTTTGGCCTGTGCTGAGCACGCTAGGGTGAATACGAACCACACCGGACGATCTTGATGCCTATAACTTTCCAAATAAATTGGCCACATAAAGTGGTGTTCTGACGGCACTAACTTATCTATGGAAGCGTCGATCGAATCTAAGTATAGCTTTTTCTGCTTTCTTTCGTCAGAGTTAGGG
>CAIUYS010000481.1 GCA_903903365.1 uncultured Methylococcaceae bacterium | reverse complement strand
TCGTGAATTTTTTAATGTGCCCGAACAATTGCAACGGCAACAGAAAAACAGCTTGGGGTCAGGCGTTATTATCGACAGCAGTCAGGGCTTGGTACTGACCAATAATCACGTCATTGATAAAGCCGATAAAATCATGGTCACATTACATGACGGTCGCCAACTCAACGCGGAATTAATCGGCACCGATCCGGCATCCGATATCGCCATCATTCGGGTTCCCGGCAACAACTTAACCCAGTTGCCCATTGCTGACTCAAGCCAACTAAAAGTCGGTGATTTTGTCGTCGCGATTGGCAGTCCATTCGGGCTGAGCCAGACTGTCACTTCAGGTATTGTCAGTGCCTTGGGGCGTTCCGGCCTGGGCATAGAAAAATTTGAAAACTTTATCCAAACGGATGCGTCGATTAATCCAGGCAATTCCGGTGGCGCTCTGGTCAATCTTCGGGGTGAACTGATCGGCATGAATACGGCTATTCTGGCACCCAACGGCGGCAATGTCGGTATCGGTTTTGCCATTCCCACCAATATGATTATGACCATTAAAGAATCGCTGGTTAAGCACGGCGAAGTGAGGCGTGGTTTGTTGGGCGTAACTACCCAAGATTTAACGCCGGAACTGGTCAGTGCGTTTAACCTGGAAAACAAGCAAGGTGCCGCTATCAGCCGCATTGAAAATAATTCACCGGCGGCAAAAGCCGGTTTGGAACCGGGTGATATTATTGTTGCCGCTAATGGCAAAGCGGTTAAAAACAGTCAAGATATCAACAATATCATTGGGTTATTACAAATTGGCGACAAGGTTAGTATAGAATTCTTTCGTGGTAACGAGAAAAAAGAAGTGACTACGACGATCGGTAAACCGGTGCAACCCCAATTGTCCGGTGAAACATTGCACCGGCTATTACAAGGCACAGTGCTGGGCGTAACGCAAAAAGATCAGGTTGAAGGTATTTTACTTGAGAAAATAAATACCTCGTCCTACGCTTGGCAAGTGGGTTTGCGCCCCGGCGATGTAATCATATCGGCAAATCGCTATCGTGTGCGTAATCTTGAAGAGTTAAAACAGGTGGTTGATCCGAACAATGCCTTGTTAATTAATATCCAACGTGGGCAAGAAGGCTTCTTTGTTGTGTTAAGATGATAGAACAGGCGCAAGGCTAAAGGTACAAGGCGAAAGAACTTGTTTTGACTTTGCCTTTTGTCCTTTGCCTTTGGCCTTCCTATAATAAAATATGAATACAGACAAACAATTTATCCCCTTAAACATTGCCATCTTAGTGGTTTCCGATACGCGCACCGATGCCGATGACACGTCGGGTAAAACCTTGGTAGAACGTGCAACAGAAGCCGGACATCAGGTTATTGAAAAAAAAATAGTGCCTGATAATATTTATCAGATCAGGGCTGCTATCTCAAACTGGATTGCCGCAGATAACATTAATGTGGTGATAAGCACCGGAGGTACCGGCGTAACCGGTCGGGACGGAACGCCGGAAGCTGTGGCGCCTTTACTGGATAAAGTGCTGGATGGTTTTGGCGAAACCTTCAGAATGCTGTCCTATCAGGATATTAAAACGTCAACCATCCAGTCCAGGGCACTTGCCGGAGTCGCTAATGCAACCTATCTGTTTTGCCTGCCCGGTTCATCCGGTGCCTGTCGCACTGCTTGGGATGCGTTAATTAAAGAACAACTGGACTACCGCACCCGACCGTGCAATCTGGTTCAGCTCATGCCCAGACTATTGGAAAAATAATATGCAATCCTGTTTTTTATTTCTGGGTGCGCTCAGCGCACTCATCGGCGTTGGCATGGGTGCCTTTGGCGCTCATGGTTTAAAAGCCGTCTTAAGTCCCGAACTGTTAACCGTCTATCAAACCGGTGTCACCTATCAAATGTGGCATGCGTTGGGTCTGATAGCTATTGCACTTATGCGCCAGCAAGTCCCTGAATCCAAATTACTGGGCTGGGCTGGCTGGCTAATGTTTATTGGCATACTCGTATTTTCCGGTAGTTTATATCTACTGGCACTACTCGATTTAAAATGGTTAGGCATGATTACGCCTTTTGGCGGCGTCAGTTTTATCACAGCCTGGTTATTAATCGCTATTTTTGCAGCAAAAAAACCACATCACAACAGGTATTCACATGCGCGACGCTAATCCCCAAACCATTTATTTAAAAGACTACACCGTACCTGACTATCTGATTCATAGTGTCGA
>CAIUYS010000480.1 GCA_903903365.1 uncultured Methylococcaceae bacterium | reverse complement strand
CGCCTTAATAAGGTCTTTAAAAAATTCGGAAGAAAAACTGGAACGACAAGTTAAAACAAGAACAGAAGAGCTGGAGCTGTCCGTACAAAATGAAAAAGACATTCGCGAGCAATACATTCGTTTTGGTGCACTTATCTCCCATGAATTTCGGAACCAATTTGGCATCATACAAAATCAATTAACGCTGATCATAGCAGAATATGAAGTCGGCATTAGCCAATTGGAAAAACGCCTGCCTATTATCAAAAATACCACCCAACGCCTGACCTTACTCTTTGAAAAATGGCTGCAAAACAGCCAATTTAAAAACAATATCAATGACCTAAGCCTGCAACACATTGACCTTGCCACCTATTTAAACGACCTCCTTGACAACTACACCAGCCATCAAGACCAGCACCGCTTTGCCTTGGAGTTAAACCCCAAGACAGAAAATATCGCAGCAGACAAAGCATTGTTGACCCTGGCCTTGCAAAATCTCATGGACAATGCCTGTAAATATTCCGCAAACGGGCATTTAGTCACCCTACAAACGCGCCATAAAGCTGGCAGTACCGGCATAGCGGTACTTGATGAAGGCATGGGTATTGCCCTGAAAAATCAGGACTTGATTTTTTCGGAATACTTTAGGGTTAACCCGGAAAGCAAAATCCCCGGCATGGGGCTGGGTTTAAACCTGGTTCAACGTATTGTCAACATTCATGGCGGCACTATTGAGTTAACAAGCGCCCCGGGTTCCGGAAGCTGTTTTTGTATCTGGCTTAACAATACCCCCCTGCCCTTATGAGAAATAAATCCGACAATTTAGTTAAAATACTGGTTCTGGAAGATGAACCGGCGTTACTGGAAACCGCCGTTACCTTTCTAAACCTTAAAGGCTTTGCGGCCGATGGCGTCAGTACCATCAAATCCGCAGAACAGTGGATGCAAACCCATCACTTTGATATTCTCATTCTTGACTTAGGTCTAGGCAATGAGGATGGCTTGGAATGGCTAAAGAGCCAGTCCGGGCTTAAACAAAAAGGCTTGATTATCACTTCGGCACGCATGGGTGATAGTGACAGAATTGCCGGCGCAATAGCAGGTGCCGATGTTTATATGGTCAAACCTGTGCTATTGGACGAACTGGTGGCCACGCTACATAACCTGATTCGACGATTGCAGCTAGTCAACAGCAAACCCTGGCTACTGAATAACTTACATTGGACGCTTGAATCACCCGACCATCAAGTCATCAAATTAACAAATTTTGAAGTTATTTTTTTAAGCAACCTGATAACCGCCTCACCCGGTCAAGTCATCACCAAAGAAACCATCATTAAATCCTTGGGCCATGATTTTGCAAGCTACGATCCAAAGAATATTGAAACACTGCTTAGCCGGCTGCGCAGTAAAGTTAAAAAACAAAGCGGTGTCGTTTTACCCTTGCAAACCGCTCATGGCAAAGGCTATGCGTTTACCGGACAGATACGAATAACGCATTAACCCAAAAATCATTAACCCCACTAAAAATACAGCGAGTGCGCATCGCGCACCTCAACCATGCCAGAGAAATAAACCCAATAGACACCGAATAGAAAAAAATAAGTGATTTGGTGCAAATAAAACCGTTTAGTAGATGCCATTTTAGGTGCGCGATGCGCACCCTACCACTCATCAATCCAAACCTTAGCACCGTCTTTCCAGCAGCCATTGCCACCGACATCAATATATCGTCAAAATAATCAACAAAAACAAAATTTATTTTTGTTTTTTTCAGCGCCTTCCTGAACCGCTAAAAATCCCAAAACAGCACGAATAACATGGCTTGTGGGCAATCACTAAACGTCCAAATCTACATAAGAATTTGCTAATTGTCAGCGTTGGTAAGCTTTCGACAGCTTTGTAGGTTTTAATTAGCCGACCCGCCTATTACGATAAGCGGGTTTTTTCATTTTAGCCATTTAAAAATGGTAAAAAACAACGCCATAATCCCAACCTTCCGGCTTGGAAAACAGCCGAAAAGTTGCGCCCAAACCTTTTGGCAAAGGGGAGATGGGTAGGTGTAGAAAATGTTTACCCCTACACAGGCATTCCTCATAACAGCGTATTTAACTCCGTTGTATTTTGAGTTGAAAAGCGCCCCCGATTCCGTCAGCTATTTTTGTATCTGGCTTAACAAGAATAATACGGCTTTATGAGTACGAGTTCACACAATGTAATTAAAATATTGGTTCTGGAAGATGAGCCGGCGTTACTTGAAACCGCCGTTACCTTTTTAAACCTTAAAGGCTTTAAGGCCGAAGGCGTCAGCACCATCAAGTCCGCAGAACAATGGATGCAAACCCATCTGTTTGATATTCTCGTTCTTGACTTGGGGCTAGGCGGTGAGGATGGCTTGGAATGGCTAAAGAGCCGACCTGAGCTTATACAAAAAGGCTTGATTATCACCACGGCACGCACTGGCAATAATGACAGAATTGCCGCCGCTATTGCGGGTGCCGATGCTTATCTGGTTAAACCCGTGCTGTTGGACGAACTGGTCGCAACGCTACACAACTTGAACCGACGCTTGCAACCAGTTACGCATAACGGGATTTACAACCCCGTTACTCCTGTTTAAAAACTGTACCGGTCAGGGTTTACCACCCCGACTGAAACGTTTACAGGCTTCAATAGTTCTTCAAACGTTTGGGACGGGGTTATAAACCCCGTCCCGCGTTGGTTTAGTGATGTCTCTCCT
>CAIUYS010000479.1 GCA_903903365.1 uncultured Methylococcaceae bacterium | reverse complement strand
GCCGTTTGAAAGCCTTCTTTAGCGCCTTCTATAAATGCATCGTAAGCATTGATGCCTTTATAAACGGCACCCAAAATAAAACTGATGACCAAGGAAAACAAAATGACGTTACTGATAGTTGCGGATTGCTGAAGCATTTGCTGTTGCGGCAAGCTGGAAAAATAAACCAGCAGACCGCCAACGACCAGAGTAAAGCCGCCCAGATAAGCCATGACCACTTTATCCAGTAAATTGATTTTTTGCACAAAAGCAACGGCAAGCAAACCGGCCAGCGTTGACATATAAGTGGCGATTAATATCGGGATAAACACGTCAGTGGGATTAGCCGCACCGAGTTGGGCGCGATAAGTAAAAATTGTGATGGGAAATAAGGTAACGCCTGAGGTATTGATAACCAGAAACAGAATTTGCGCGTTGCTGGCCGTGTCAGGATCGGGGTTTAACGTTTGCAATTCCTTCATGGCCTTGATGCCTAAAGGCGTTGCGGCATTATCCAGACCCAAGGCATTGGCGGAAATATTCATCACGATAGCGCCTAACGCGGGATGCCCTTTGGGTACATCGGGCATTAAACGGCTAAATAATGGCGTAAGACTTTGTGTTAATAACAGAATAAATCCACTCTTTTCGCCAATCTTCATAATCCCCAGCCATAACGCCAGTACGCCGGTTAAGCCTAACGAAATCTCAAAAGCCGATTTTGCCAAGCTAAACATGGCTTCCATGATTTGCGCAAAAACCTGCTGGTCGCCCAGAAAAACCAGTTTAAACAGCGCGATAAAAAAAGCGGAGAGGAAGAAGCAAATCCAGATGATATTTAGCACGATAGATGAGTGAGTTAAGAATGGTTGGCTGCAAGCAAAGATTGTGATCGTAACCCAACACAATAAAGTCGCTAATGTTGGGTTACGCGACTCTCTATAAATCCCCTTAAGCGCCCAAAACTTTCTTCTCTTGATACTTCCACAACGGCAAGGCGAGTATCAGTAAACTGGCCAACCAAAGCAACAATTGAGGATTGGTGATGGTGTAGATAAAAGAAATCCAGATTCTTTCGCCAACGTTGGGGTAGCTTTCGATAAAATCGTGCCCCATGATAAACGTGCAGGTTTCGCCGGTGATAATCGCCAAAACCATAAAAGCCAGCGCATAAGCACCAGTCCGTAACGGGATTTTGAGAAGTGCTGCGGTGATCAACAGCGGCCAACCAAATAATTGACTGTAATTGAGGGTGACCATCAAGGCGGCATAAATCCTTTCGGTAACAATAGGATAAGCTTGTTCATAATTTGAGTTTTGCATAACAAAAGCCGTTTCAAAGATGATTAAACTCAGACCGGTTACCGCTAATACCCAACCGATTATTTTAGCCCGTTGCACTGAAAGGGTTTGGGTACCCAATAAATCGTTAATTGCCCGTGCGAAAGTAAAATTTTGGCGATTGACAAGATAACTCATCAACATAAAACCAACTGTTCCAACCACCGGTATGATGGTCTGCGGAGAAGGAAAGCTTAAATAGCGTCCATTCAGCGCCAGCGCCTGTGATTTGTATAAAGCAATCGCAACAAAAGCCAGCATCAGGTAGCGTATCCATACACCACTCTTTTCGCTTAGCTTATCGCTTAACCCATCCAACGTGCGCCGCAGTATCAAAGCGCCCAATAACACGCTCAAACCGGCAAGACACAAAGCATGTAGCCGCTCGATCAGGCTGTAACTGGTATACCAATTACCGGCTACCTGATTAACCAGCAACACACTGAGCAATTGGGTAAAGCCGATAAAACCCAACAAACGAAGGCTGCCCAACTCCACGAGCGCTTTGGCTTGCCAACCAACGACAATCAGCGTAATCAATCCGGCATAAAGCAACTGCTTCAGCCACAAAGGATTTTCCGTTACGTTGCCGGTCAAGGGAAATACCAGTTTGCGGTCTGCCGAATAAAGTCCCCAATTAGCGCCGACCACGCCTTCAAGCTGGCTTTTCCAGGGCTGGTTAAAAGCTTCAACGATATTGTAGTCAAAACCGTTTTTATTGGCTAATTGCACCAACGAACGGATAAATTTGGCTTCATTAACCACACTGGGTACTGCCCAACCACGCTGACGTCCGGCGCTGGGCCAGCCCGATTCACCGATTAAAATGGGTTTATCGGGATAAGCCTCGCGGATTTTTCGGTAATTTTTTTCTATATGGGCGGCGGTATCTTCAATTTTTAAAGGTTCGTCTTCCCAATACGGCAAGATATGCACGGTAAAAAAATCAACTTCCTTGGCAATTTCCGGATAGCGTATATAAAAAGACCAAACATCGGCGTAAGAAACCGGTTGCTTGACGGCCTTTTTAACTTGGCGGATGTATTGTAGCAATTGTTCCGGCTTTAACTCGCCCCTAAGCAGAACTTCATTACCGACAATAACCCGCTTGATAACATCGGGATATTGGTTGGCCACTTTAATTAATTGATCAATCTCCGCCTGGTTCTCCTCTGCCATGGTCATGCCGCCAATCCAGGCACCCTGAATAACATTAAGGCCATATTTTTGAGCCATGGCCGCAACATCCGTCAAGCCTCGTGTACTGGCATAAGTACGTATGGTATGGGTTTCGGTAGACAGCAGGCGTAAATCCTCGTCTATCTCTTCAGCCGTAGGAAATACTTCTGTCAATGGACTTTCTCCCTCACGGAACGGGGCAAACGAAACACTGCTGATTTTACCATCAGGCACATCGGGCCCTGCATCTTGAGGCAAATTGCTTAACCACGAGAACAGGCCATTAACGGCTATAACCACTAACATAAACAACAGAAGTCTGGAGATTTTCATAGTTAAACCGAAAACATGATTGAGGGCATTAAAAGGAATGTGAAATTTTATGGAAAAAAATTATGGTTAATTAAGGCGATATCAAAGCATGAGAGACTCAAACAGCGCAGAGAATCGACCAACATAATGGCGTTAATTGTACAGCATCTAAGCTCAATCATCGCCAAAACAGCCGACTGATCTCAAATAATGGTAAACTGAGCACTTTCTAAACTCATCGTTAACATGCCCTTGCCACCACTGAGTCTCTACATTCATATTCCCTGGTGCATTAAAAAATGCCCTTATTGCGATTTTAATTCTCATGCCGTTAAAGCCGACACGCCGAAAGCTGCCTATATTGACGCGCTACTCAATGATTTGGCTACAGACTTGCAACGCTACGCCATCACCCGCCCTATCAGCAGTATTTTTATTGGTGGCGGTACGCCCAGTCTGTTTTCGCCTGAATCTATCAATCGTTTATTACGCGGTATAGAAAAACAGGTCACATTAAAAGCCGCTATTGAAATTACCCTTGAAGCCAATCCGGGTACTTTTGAGAGTCATAAGTTTGCCGAATTTAGAGCCTTGGGAATCAACCGTTTATCCATCGGCGTACAAAGCTTTAATGATAAGTTGTTAAAAAAATTGGGGCGGGTACACTCGGCACACGAAGCCATTATTGCCGCAGAAATCGCCCATCAGTCCGGCTTTGAAAACTTTAACCTGGATTTGATGTTTGGCCTGCCCGACTCCAGTCCTGATGACAGCAAAAACGATGTAGCGACCGCCATCAGTCTAAAGCCTACACACATTTCTTTTTACCAGTTAACGTTGGAACCCAATACTTATTTTCATAAATTTCCGCCACAATTACCCAATGACGAGCTTATTTTTACCACGCAAAAACAGTGTCAAAAACTATTGGCCGATCAGGGTTATCAGCAGTATGAGGTTTCAGCTTATAGCCAACCCGGTTTGCAATGTCGTCATAATATAAATTATTGGCAATTTGGCGATTATCTGGGAATAGGCGCGGGTGCTCACGGTAAAATAACGCAAGCATTACCCCAACAGATTATCCGCAGTTTTAAACCCAAAAGCCCGGAACAGTATTTAAGTGACACCCATAAAAACGGCGGCTCTGAGGTTATTTCTGTAACCGAACTGCCCCTGGAATTTATCATGAATCATTTGCGCCTAAAACAAGGCTTTACACTGGATACGTATCAAGCAACAACCGGCCTTGATATAGCGACATTGGAACCCGCCTTATCAACCTGCCTTAAACAAGGATTGCTTATTTACCAAGATAATCATTATTATTGTTCAGAACAAGGCTGGGATTTTATGGACAACATTTTAGAAAAATTCATGCCTTGATTTTATTCAAGGCTTTATTGAATATTTGCTAATCTGATGACATGAGCTGATATTTACACAAATCGCAGAGCCGTCATTCCGGCATGGATTCACGCCAGGCTATCCTGCCTGTCGCCCTGCGGGTAAATGCAAATCTGTTCCAGACAGATTTGTGCCGGAATCCAGAGTACAAGGATGTACTCATCAATATGAGATTGTGTCCAATAAAATCGAGTATAAAAAACAGTGAGTGGATGCGTTACGAATGCCATCCATGGCGATTGGATCCCGGCAATCCATGCCGGGATGACGGCTTGAGCGTTTTCAGCGTGTATAAAATTTGTGTTTATCAGTATTTTTTATTATTTACCCACTGGGATTAGCATAGAGCCGCTCTTTTTAAGTAGGATAAAATTAGTTACGATATATATCATCAAAATAACAGTTAGGAGCAAGTTATGAAGTCAACGTTTTTTGAATCATTTCTACAGGGCTTATCTGGATCAAACCTATATATCGATCCAGAATTAAAAAAACAATCCAATTGTAAAGAATCCTTAAACCAACAGTCTGACCTTGAAAATTTACGTGGAGATTGGCAAAAAATAGGGAGTGACTTCCGTATCGCTATCAGAAAATTACAACCAAACGCTCGCTGATAATAATGCCACCTTTAACCTTTAACCTTTAACCTTTAACCTTTAACCTTTAACCTAAATTTATGCTCGATTATCAAAAAGACTTTATTACCTACGCACTGGATTGTGGTGTATTAAAATTCGGCGAGTTCCAGTTAAAGTCAGGGCGCACCAGTCCTTATTTTTTCAATACCGGCCTGTTTAATACTGGCGCTCAACTGGGAAAGTTGGGGCATTTTTATGCGCAGGCATTAATTCAATCCGACATTAAACCGGATATTCTTTACGGCCCGGCCTACAAAGGCATCCCGCTGGTCAGCGCAACGTCTATCGCTTACGCCCAAATAACGAATAAAGACATTCCTTTTGCTTTCAACCGTAAAGAAGCAAAAGATCATGGCGAAGGTGGCAGTCTGGTGGGCGCACCACTACAAGGCAAAGTTATTATTCTGGATGACGTGATTACTGCGGGCACATCGGTCAGAGAGTCCGTGGAAATAATAACAAATGCCGGCGCAATCCCCGCCGGTGTTTTAATTGCTTTGGACAGACAGGAAAAAGGACAAAATGACAGCTCCGCTATTCAAGAAGTCCAAGAGCGTTTTAACATGCCGGTTGTTGCCATCATTACGCTGGCAAATATTATTGATTATTTAACAGCGGAGTCCAGCGATCAACTGAATGCCATCAAAGATTATCAGCATCGTTACGGCATTTAGAAGGCTTGTTATTTTCGGATATTCGGATTTTACTGTTGAAACGTTAAAGTTTAGCCTAACCAAAAAAGCTATTGATCATCGAACCCAACGAAAAAACGAATACTCCTACTCCAAGGCTGTCACCTGTTGATAAGCCAGATAATGTTTCCGAATTACACCTAACCAACAGAAAGCTGACAGTCATTTTTTGAGGCGATTTTTGCCGATGTGACAAGATGAAACGATCCGTTCATAGCGAGTTATACAAATCAGCCCGCCCGCTCAGTTCATTTGACACCCGCCGGTAGACTAAACTAATGAGCGGTACGAAGTTCATAAAAAATAGGTTTGCTTTATTAAGTGTAAGAATATATCTTACACTTTCATTAAAAAAACTGACTAGGGGAACAACATGGCACAAGCACGAACCCAAACTGTTAGCCTTGGCGAGCACTGGAACAGCCTCATTGAGGCACTGATCAAGAGTGGACGTTATGCAAGCGTAAGTGAAATTATGCGCGACTCCTTACGCTTGCTTGAAGAAAGAGATGCGAATTCAAAGCTGCAATTTTTACGCAACGCCCTGATTGAAGGCGAAGAGAGTGGCGATGCTGGCGAATTACACATGGAAACAATCAGGCTGGAAGCCAAAAAAGAAGCTGGTTTAGTCTGAAAATGCGCAAAATTCATACTCAGGCGCTCGCAAAACAAGACCTGAAAAATATCTGGCTTTATTCGTTTAAAAACTGGGGAGCGGAACAGGCGGATTGTTACTTTGATGAATTAAATTCCGCATTCGCTTTAATCACTGAAAATCCGGAATTGGGATTTGCCTGTGATTACATCCGAGAAGGGTACAG
>CAIUYS010000478.1 GCA_903903365.1 uncultured Methylococcaceae bacterium | reverse complement strand
ATAGCGTAGGTGATTATTTGCTTGCGAATGTCGGTGGGGCACAGCAGATTTATTCAACCCTGCTTTATATGAGGTACTTTTCATATTTGAAAACAGTCGTATGAGGGATTGATTAATCCTATATGATAAGGCTTGGGAAGCATAAACTTCTCATGTTTTTATTCCGGACCCTCTCCGGTACTCCTAATTAAAGGCTTTTTAAATATTATGAATTTCATTAAAAAAACAGCGTTCACCGTCCTTATGGCGATCTCTTTAGGCGCTATCAGCGCTACAGCTTTCGCGGAAGAAGCGGCTAAAAGTCCAAATGTAAGCATCAGTGAAACTATTACTCATGTTGAACAAGCTTTGGCAGAAGTCAATAAAAGTGATTTTTCTGCTGCCGTATTACATTTGAAATTAGCACGTTTATCTTCTGAGCGTATTACTGGCAATGAAGCCGTCGTAAAACAAGCTAACGCAAGCGTTGTTCAAGCCCAAATACAATCCAAATTTGGCGATGTTCAAAAGTCAGCTGACGAATTAAATAAAGCCTTGGTTCTTTACAAGACGCTGTAAATTTCTCTCGCAAAAAAGCATGTCAATGCGGTGGGCAGATTTTTGCCCACCGTTTTTTTTTGCCCGACTCCTGTGCTTTTATCAGCTCATTTTCGGGTATACCGGTGTTTTACACCGGCCGGAAAATAATCAGGGTCTGCAAAAGTGCGCAGGGTAATTAGTGGTAGTTGCCGCTCTGCTGGCGTGTAGTTGGCAAATTCGCTATTCAACCGTAACAACTGCGCTCGAATCGACGCGGCTATTATAGGCACTATCTCCAGGTCAGGTTCAATGCCAGGCAATAGCTCCACAGCAATGTGCAGATATTTATCCCCGTCTTCACTTTCTTGTATTTCCAGAACAAATTTTCCTGTCACCCAAAGCGTTATTTCCGGTTGTTCCAAACCGACCGTGACGTTCTCCGGATAAATGTTTGCGCCGTAATAAGACACCGTAAAATCCGCCCGTCCGAACACATAGACAAACGGCAAATTACGCGGTTGAAATTCCTTGTGTAAACCCAGCTCGCCGAGAGACTGCACGCCCTGATTTCTCAGAAAATCCCACATCTCATCAAAGCTCAGCACACCGCCTTTGTCAGCAATGTGATAGCGCACCAAGGGCACACTGTTTTCACCGGAAACCACCAGCGTGCCTTCGTGCATTTCAAAGAAGCGGCTGGCCGGGTCGTATTGCACCAAAGTTGGTAAGCGGGATTCGCCAAACAAGGTATGAGCCGCCTCGGGATGGTTCGCCAACCAGCGGCGAATGGCAATACTAAACGGGGTTTCATTACCCAGTACACCACCATCGGCAGTGCCGTAGAGTGAAGCAGAATCAAAGCAGGGTGACACCGAACCGATGCGTTGCCCCATCAAACTGCGCCATTCCTCGCTAAACACTTCGCCGGCAAAGACCAGTTTGGGATTATAGCTCGCCCAATCGATACCTTCGTCAGCACCTGCATCAATCACGTCTTTGATGAACGGCGGATAACCCAATAACACCGTTTGCTCGAAATGGGGCGACAGCTCGCGCACCACCCGAAAGATTTCCGCTTTGTTGTTGCCCGGTGTTGCTACCATCAGCGGATACCCCTTGCGTGCCAGATGCCAACAGCAGGACGTGGTAAACAAGCCGCCAACCCAATTGCCCAACGCGAAGCAAATCACCGCCAAAGTGTTGCGTTCATGGGCGCGGAAATTGTCATAAAATACCTGCTCGAAACGAACTGCCACGTCAATTTCATGCAAGGCAGAGCGCGGCCAGAAAGTCGGCTGACCTGTTGAACCTGAAGACACCGCCACCCGGTCAGAACTTTTAAGACTGCCGCCCAGACAACGTGCCGGCAACGGATAAGCCTGCATGTAATCGGCCTTGCCCATTAGCGGCAACTCCCGAAATGCCTTGAAAGTGGTGATATCTTTAGGCTTTACGCCGCGTGCTTCCAGAAATTGGCGGTAAGCGGGAACCTCTGCCACGCAACGGTGAAACAGCGCCATAACCTTTTCTTCTGGATTAACGGCTTGGTGTTCCGCCAGAAGCGTGTCCAGTGATGTGGAGATAAAGTGCTGAAAAACATCGTCGGATGGGGGAGTAAGCGAATTAGACATGGCAAGCTACCTGACAAAAATACTCAAAGTAACAGGAAAGGTATAGCGAATGGGGAAAAGAGTCAAACGTATGGTTACTTTCGCTCGAAGATATCAGTGAACAACAAACTGAAAAATAACAGCATCTACCTAAATGGGTTACCATTACTCTATTTAAGCGACTTGCTACTACTTGTATTTCTATTGAATACTTAACCTTAAACCCATCAAACGGAATCATCGTATGAAAATAATTTCCTGGAATGTCAACGGCATTCGTGCGGTACAAGGCAAAGGCTTTGCCGAAACGCTGGCGTTGCTTGATGCCGACTGTATTTTGTTACAGGAAACCAAGGCGCAAAGCGATCAGATTGACAAGGCGCTGGAGGGCATTGGCGGCTACCATATTTATTCCAATTGTGCCGAACGCAAGGGTTATTCCGGCGTTACGTTGTTATCCCGGCAGGTGCCGCTGCAAATTATCCATGATATGGGGGTTGCCCAGCATGACAAGGAGGGGCGTGTGCTGGTTGCGGAGTTTGAATATTTTTTTCTGCTTAATGTGTATGTGCCCAATTCTGGCGAGGCATTGGCGAGGCTGGATTATCGGCAAGACTGGGATCGGGAATTTTTGGCTTATTGCCTGCAACTGCAAAGTAAAAAACCGCTCATTGCTTGCGGGGATTTTAATGTTGCGCACCAGGAAATCGATATTGCCCGTCCGAAGCCGAATTATAATAAGTCGTCCGGTTATACGCAGGTCGAAATCGATGGTTTCAGCCGTTTTCTTGAGGCCGGATTGGTCGATACTTTTCGGCATTTTCATCCAGATACGGTTGCTTACAGTTGGTGGAGTTTTCGGGCCGGAGCCAGAGCAAGAAATGTTGGTTGGCGAATTGATTACGTGTTGACCAGTAACGCATTGGTCGATAACGTCAAAGAGGCTTTTATTCTGCCGGACGTTACCGGTTCGGATCATTGTCCGGTGGGTATCGAGATTGATCTTTTATGAAGATGGAGTGCCGGAAACGGCCGGAATAAGACTTTTCGAGCACAAGCGAGAATAAGGTAAGTATTCAGTCCCTCTTTATACAAGAGGGGTTAGGGGATATTTTATTAGATAACTGGGTTGAATATTATCTACTTCTTGACTCATGATAAGGTCCTACGCGCTACGTGCTGTGGACGACGGTTGAAGGAAGGTAGGGCGCGCATTGCGCACCTTCTACAGAGTACATCGCATGACTTGCATAAGGTGCGCGATGCGCACCCAAATTACGCGCCTGCGGCAACGGCTACTTTAGTACTGTCTTCGGTTTTCCAAGGGACGTTGACTTGTTTCCAGCAGGGGTTATTCAATGTCATGTCCATATCGCGGGCAAAGATGGCAAAGCCGTCATAACCGTGATAAGGGCCGGAATAATCCCAAGAATGCATTTGCCGGAAGGGAATACCCATTTTTTGGAAAATGTACTTTTCTTTGATACCGGAGCCAATCAAATCGGGTTTTATCCGTTTAACAAATTTTTCAAATTCGTAACCGGTTACGTCATCATAAATCAGCGTTGCATTGCCCATTTCTTTAATGGTGCGGTCATAGTCATCGTTGTGGCCAAATTCATAACCGGTACCGACCACTTCCATACCCAAGTCTTCATAAGCACCGATGACATGGCGAGGACGCAAGCCGCCGACATACAACATAACGCGCTTGCCTTGCAGGCGTGGTTTGTATTTGTCGATAACCGCTTGGTATTCAGACTCATATTTGGAGATCACTTTTTCAGCGCCGGCCTGAATGGTTTCATCAAACAAGGCGGCAATTTTACGTAAGGATTCGGCAATTTTGGTAGGGCCAAAGAAATTGTCGCCGAACAGAGTCAGATAGTGTGTGATTTGCAAAACTTGACCTTGTTTTTTCTACTCTATTGACACCCTATAAATGACGCTTTACCGTGTTATAGGAAGATGAAAAAATTGGCGACTTCTTCATCGATTAGCCTTAAATGCTTTTGTAAAAATATGTTCTAATAGCAACAGGGGATTTTGTAACTGCGGTCATTGGATACGACTTGATCAACTACATCAGCACGCAGGATGTGCCGACAAAAGGAGGCGCATCAATTGTGTTATTCAACATCTTTAAGCACTGATTTTAAAAAAACACATAGAAATGCTTATCTTGTGAGTGGGTTAGGTATAAAATTTTTATTTATACAAAAAATAATTTAAGGTGTACAAAATGAACCCATGTCAGGCCTGTGGTTATGAACGTAAGGACTTTGATGTAAGGTGTCCCGAATGCGGCAATTTTTATCCGACTTTGGCAGACCTTATTGCGGAAGATGAGGCTAATGAAGAAAAGCATTCATTTCGTGGCCGATGCAAACGAATAATTAACGCCGATGACAGCAAGCAAGCGTTAAAGGACGAACTGAATGAGATAAAAGCAGGGCTTTCCAAAAAAGGAATATTTACTATTTTTTTGATTATTGCCTTTGTTTTTGCTTTGACCCTTTCGGTCTTGTAAGCAAAAATATTTAAGTATTTATCGTTAATCTACGTAGTATTTATATGTATTTTTATCGCTTGAAACACTTTAGTCTATTAGAAATATAATTATGCAAGACCTGACACCCCTTTTCTCCAAGCCCTATTAAAACACTAAGAACCCTTTCTAATCGAAGTCTTTTTTTATTCCTGAAGGCATTTGAAAATGTGGATTGGCAATTATTCCACGCAAATTAAAATTGCTAAGTAATTTAAAGATATAAAAAAGGCCGTGACAAAAATCGTCACGACCTTTCTTTCAAATTCTAAACCGCTAAATTAAGCTATAGGATAATTAAAATCGGTAAAATCTGAATTCACTGCAGGATTGCCCACTAAGGTAATAATTGGTGCAGGTGTATAGGCAATACCAGAAGTATCCAAATTTAGATAAACTTTTCCGCTCGCATAAAATAATTGCGCTTCATTGGTTTTGGCATCATTGAGAGAGTTATAAAACTCAATACTTCCCAAACCACTTAGATCAAGCATATCTCCCTGACTTAGGGTAAAGTCTGTGATGGTATCGACCGATTTGTTATAAACTTGATCGCCGTTAACATTCGTACTAAAGAAATCAGAAGTCACAAACTTAAATGTATCGGCGCCTTTACCACCTGTTAACTTATCAGAGACAATACTGCCAGTAATTTGGTCGTTATTAATCCCACCGACTGGTGATGCGAAACCTGAGTTATCAGACAAAATAACGGGGTTTCCGGTTAAATTAATAATAGCTACTGGCTTAAATCCACCATTATCGTCAGTATTTAGATAAACTTTTCCACCGGCATAAAATAAGGGGGCTGCCATATCGAATTTGGCAGCAGTTTTGGCATCAGCGAGTGACTTGTAAAATTCAAGACTACCCATATCACCAAAATCAAGCACATCTGCTTCAACTGATTTAAAGTCTGCGATAGTATCGACTGATTTATTAAATACTAAATCACCATTCGCATTAGTATCAAAAAAATCATCTGCACTAAATACAAAGGTATCCGAGCCATTACCACCTGTTAATGTATCAGAACCTTTGCCGCCAAACAAACTATCATTACCACTATTGCCGATAATTTGATCTTTACCCGCCCCTGCAAACACTTGAATTCCCATTGTATTTTTTACTTTTATTACATTATCCCCGTTACTTATCAACGGTAAGAAACCATTAAAAGCATTAATACTATCATCTATACTTAAACCAGTATCTTGAGAATATCTATCATGTTTAAAAGCACTAAAATCAGGCAAACTTGTGGTTTCATCTAAAGTTACTTTTACCGCCCCAGAACTAAAAGTAAATTCCGAATTATCGTATTTAATACTCTTCAAACTAAGAATAGTAGTGTCAGTTTGTGTATTAGTATCAAAAATATATTGCCTTGAACCAGAGAAAGTTAAATTAAAATTAATTAACCCGTCTATACTATTGGCTGCATAACTTGCTGAAGGGATGTTCTGGGTAGAGTTTCCTGATTTATCATAAGCATAGGTACTTTTCTCACTACTGGTAATTTTAAGGCCTGTACTTACATCATTATATGAATATGTTTCACTACTTCCCTTAGAATCATAAGTGGACGTATAGTTAAGATTTAATGACTTATAAGTTTCACTCGTAGAAGAAGTCCCGCCAATATAAGTATCATTAACAATATCGTGTGAAAATGAATTTGATGATTTCAAGGAATAAACAAAATCATCTGATTTATCATCAGGTGTATTGTTTGTACTTGTTAAAATTGTATTATTTGAGTAGGTTGTTTTATTAGAAATCACCTCACCTTTTTTATCATTTTTTGTTGCGATTGAATGACTTAATGATGAAGTCAATTTATCACCCGTACTATATGAAGCAGAAACCACATCCGAAATAGAACCATTTAGAATATCTGGAGTGCCTGTTTTGTAATCACCGGTCACTTTGTGGTTAATGGCAAAAGTTGACGCAGGTGTTGTCTCTAGCGAATTAAACTTTAAATTATAAGAGGGGTTAGTCTCATCGTATAAAACATCGCCCCAAGTTAAGGCAGTTAAATTATCAAGAATTGCTAGACTTGATGTAGGGTCAACAGGTAATGAGAGAACTGAATTATATCCATAGGGTGATGAGTAGGTATTGTCAGTTAAATAAAATTTAATATCCCCAATAAAATCTGATATGGGGGCAGATACTTTAGTTGCCATAGATTTTTCTCTATAAGTGATTGTTTTTTATGTATTTTATCAAGCACTAGTCTTAATTTCATAGCACAAAATTTAAAGGATTTAAGGAGTGAATTTTTAGGATAAAGGGTTTTTTAAAGAAGTCACTAAAATAATACCTCTCCCATTATTACACAATCGCTGCGTTTTATTGGGTGGGCAGGCTTAGCTGTGAGCATAATAGTTTCTGATTAGAAAGATTATTCAGCTTGACGTAGCCAAGATAAAGCGATGGCCTTTGGTTTTAAAAGGTGAGTTATCATGTGTTAATACCAAAAAAGTGATCTAAAAAACATCAAGCAGTTAGCTATTAAGGGGCATCGTTTACCTAACAAACCGAAAGAAGAATTTGTAAGGTACAATAAGTTAACTAAATTTGTTACTAATTGCAACTTTAAAATTATAACTGAGTGTGACAAAGTGGAAAAATATAAATTATGTGGCTGCTAATAAGTTGGTTTTGTTACTATTGATCGCTGCTTATGTAAAGGGTCTAGATTTGCTTTAAGCGAGTATTTGTAACCATTTCACACTCGCCACATAAACAGGCAGTGGTTGGCTGATGATCTTTGTATCAGTTATCAATTTAACACGGGACAGGTCTAACGTCTGTTCGGTATTTTTGTTCTGACTAAAATGGGCCGTCTAATTTCTTAAAGTCTGCAAGGTATCCGCTAAAACACCATTGACATATAAACACTCAATGGATAGTATTTGTTAGTAAAGGAGAAAAAAATGACTCTAAATCAATGGTTGTTGTTTTACGTTCCGAGTACCCCGTTAGCGATTTTATTGATTGGCTTATTTCTTGGGATAACGGTAGGATCGCTTTTTTTGGTCAGGCGCTTTATTCCCTTCCACAAACTTAAAACCCATAACGATGTCGCCGGCTTTATTTTTTCAACGATAGGGGTTATCTATGCGGTATTGCTTGCGTTTATGGTTATCGTCTCATGGCAAAATTTTGACAGGGCTGGCAGAAATGCAGCGAGTGAAGCGATTTGTATTGAAGATCTTTACCGCGATTCTACCGGTTTTCCGCCTGTTTTTAAGGAGGCAGTAAGAACAGCGCTAAGCGACTATGCCTTCGCTATTGTTAATGATGAATGGATGACTTTGGCCAGCGGGAAACGTAGTGAAAAGGCACAAGCTGCTTCCGAGAAAATTTGGGATCTCTATACGTCCTTTCAGCCTGAAAACGAGAATCAGAGAATATTTTTTCAGGAGTCCGTTGAGAAATTGAATGAAGCCGCTGAACTTCGGCGTGAGCGGATATTGGCGGCCGGGCCGGGGATTCCATCGATTCTCTGGGTCGTATTAATATGCGGTGGAATGATCACGATACTTTTCACGATATTTTTTGGGACAGAGAATTTTGGCGCTCAATTGATTATGTCGTCGATGTTATCTATGCTGGTGGCTTTGTCACTGTTTACCATTATGACTCTTGATTTCCCGTTTACCGGATCGGTCACGATTTCACAGGATACCTTTAGAGCCGTGTTGGTACATTTTAAGCTTTGACAACAAATTTGACAGGTTAGGCTGATTACCCTTGTTATGTTTTCCTTGATTAACCCCGGGTCATTATTGAGTCTGAAAATAGGTAAAACTTATGCAATCCTACTCCAAAAATATTAAACGACTACTGCGTGAATATATCGTAAAAGCTTATGATCAAGAGTTACATCGTGAGCTGGTAAAGCTGGATCTGAGTTTTT
>CAIUYS010000477.1 GCA_903903365.1 uncultured Methylococcaceae bacterium | reverse complement strand
TTCGGCAGGGTCAAAGCCTAACGAGCGATTTTGATAATAATCAGTGGTTATTGCGGGTGGTTTTTGACAATGACCTTTAAAAAACTCCTGTTTAATAGCGTCATCCCACTTGATCGCATCAAGAATACGGATGGGTTGTTGAGCTTTTACGATTCTATCAGACAGTGCTTTAACTTCGATTAGATAAGTTGATGGTTTAGCGATTTTTTTAGTCATATCTTGGTTATCCCATAGCTTTGCATAGTTGACAGGACAATAATTTACAAGGATCAGCTGTACATAATGTAAAACCAGACCCAGTATATCAACAGATTGATAAAGCCCAAGGAAATTCTAACGCGAGAAATTTTAAAAACAGTGTTGCGCCTTGTTTTCTAAAATTTTGAATAACAATGACTTGATAGTCGGCACTGGAATTACGATTTTGCCATTGCCAGACTCCAGTAATGAAAGGAACTCAATCCGCATTGACCGGATAAATAGTCAGATTTAACGACACTCAATTAAATGACTATTTAACATTTTTCAAGACCCCTTAAGATTAATTTAAGACTTGGCAGTGCAAAATAGACTATAAAAGCGTTACCTGAGATTAAACCATGAACAAGCAACCATTTAAAAATACGACAATTGATGAAGATATTGCGATTGCCTCAAGACGCAAGTTTCTAAAGCATCTGGCTTGTGGATCTGTGCTGGCAATGGGCGGTTCCGGTGTTGCCACAGCGGCCGTTAGAGAAGTTATCTATCCCGGTCAATATGGCCATGGACGCATTCATTTACAAACACAACCTGTCAACACGCTCTCCCGATCTGCTCGCTCGCGCCTTTTCACTCGACAACCCGAAGTATCTGACTCCCGTTTCTATGGCCCTGCCAACAAAATGCTCTCCTTTGAACATGCGCATACCGGCGATAAATTAAAGCTGACTTATTTTGAACGTGGGCGTTATATTCAAGGCGCACTGCAAGAAATAAATTATCTGCTTCGCGATTACCATACCGACGATATTCACCCCATTGATACCGCTTTACTGGATCAGTTGTTTGATCTAAAGCAAACACTTGGAGTTACCCAACCTTTTCATATCGTCTCCGGTTATCGCTCTCCGTTTACCAATGCCCAGTTACGCAAACATAGCCATGGCGTTGCAGAACATAGTTTTCACATGCAAGGCAGGGCTATTGACATACGACTTGAAGGCATAGCAACCAGCACCATTAAAAACGCCGCACTGGCAATGGCCAAAGGTGGTGTCGGTTATTATCCACAAAATAATTTTGTCCACTTGGATACCGGTGATTTCAGAACCTGGTAAAAAACAGTCCATCACCGCCTGACCATTCCCCCTACCCCCTTGTAGATAAGGATCAAGCCAAAGCCGATTGTAACGACTCAATCTTTAAAAGATAGCACATAGCTGAGTAGAGTGCGCATCGCGCACCACAACCATGCCAGAGAAAGAGTCCTAATTACGCTACAGGTAGAAAAAAAATAATAGATTGTAGTGCAAATAAAACCGTTTAGTGGATTCGGTTTTAGGTACGCGATGCTCACCCTACCACTATAAATTGGGGATTTATTTATTGCGAGTTACCTAATGAGTCCCTAGAGTTTCAGGGAAATCATTATTTTTTCTGCCCAATTTTATGATGACCCAATTTGTGCATCATAGCAGTAAGCACAGCCTTTATTGATCAGAATGGCTATTCTTTGAGCTGTTTTTTGCCGGTAAGTGGCAAACGATACCGAGCGAAAATACGATAGCAAAATTCCATCAACGGCAATAACAAAGGTACGTTCTCGATAATTGGCGCGATGCGACGGTAATAAGGAAGCTGCTTCCAAACTTGTAAAAAACCGAGTACGCCCGATTGTAGTTTCTGGTTCTCGTCGATGACGTGCATGCGATCCATTGCCTGTTTATAAGTCAATCCCGCTTTTGCCAAAGCAGCCTTGTCCTGGCTAATATCCACCCAATTAATGTTGCCCTCTTTATCGAGTTTTTTCATTGCTTTGATTTCAACATTACAGATGGGACATTCACCATCATGAAAGCAGGTGACTTTGGGCATAAGCGCTGCTGATTTTGTTTGAGATGACGCTGTCATTTAATTGTCCTGGGTGGTGAATAAATCAAGTTGCTGTGGCTCTGCAGAAAATAAAAAGTAAATGTATTCTGCGACTATAGACTCCAGTTGTGAAGCTGGATAAAAAACCTAAGCTAGGTTTTAGATTGCTTTATCGTTAATTTAGTTGCTTTAGATAGTTTTCTGCAACATCAATATGTTTAGTTCTTTTCTCTTCCGGCATTTTATCAAACATTTTTACCAGCATACCCATCCGTGGGTTTTTCAAAAAGAACTCCCTGTGCACATGCATGAAGCGCCAGAATAAGCCATCCCATATTTCAGTCCAGGCGCCTTTTGGATAGTCACTCATTTTCAGCAGGTAATTACTTCCGCTGATATAGGGCTTGGTCGTCATCAGACCGCCATCCGCAAATTGGCTCATGCCATAGACATTAGGCACCATCACCCAATCATAGGCATCCACGTACATTTCCATAAACCAGCGATAGACCTCATCAGGATGAAACTCACAAAGCAGCATAAAGCTACCCATGACCATCAAGCGTTCGATATGATGGCTGTAGCCTGTTTGCAGCAGTTTTTGTATCACATTGTCGACCGGGAAAATCCCCGTTGTACCTTGCCAAAAACTGTCCGGAATCTTTCTTTCAAAGCCCCAGAAATTTTTGCTCCGTTGCTTGCCGCCCTCCCGTTCATAGACAATCCGGATAAACTCGCGCCAGCCCAGAATTTGCCTGATGAAGCCTTCTAAAGAATTCAAGGGGATATTTTTGTTGTCGCCTACTTGTAAAGCCCTATCGATAATTTGTTGTGGAGAAAGCAAACCAATATTCAGCATGGGCGTTAACACGGAATGATGCAAATAATGTTCGTTGACTACCATCGCATCTTCATAACTGCCGAATTTTTCAAAACGCGTTTCTAAAAACTCCTCCAGCCATAGGGAAGCGCCGGCATGATCGGTTGGATAAATAAAATTTTCCGTACTGGCATAGTTGTCGGGAAAATATTTCGCGACATAAGCCTTGGCTTCTTTTACATGGCTATCGTCTTTTGCAACAGTGACTACTGGCGGCTTGTCTTTTTTTGGATACTTGAGGCGATTGTCTGCATCAAAAGTCCATTGACCTCCGAGTGGATGTCCTGCTGTATCCAATAAAATTAACCGTTGCTTACGCTGCCCAATATAAAAGGGTGTTTGAAAATAGGTTTTCTTTTTATCGAAAAAGGGTTTTACGTCATCAAGCGTATTTAAAAAATTCGGTGATGCAGTTTCAGTAATATTGATGTTATGTAAACTGCAACCACTTTTGATACGGGTCTTTAACCAGTTATCGGCAACATCGACAAACTGTATACCGGTAATGTTTTGTTGAGCCAAGTGACTGATCAACTTACTGACATCACTTAACTCATTTTGGCTGTCAATATAGTTCACCGTTACATTGAGTTGATCTAAAAAGTGGGCATATTTTTTCATGCTGGCCCGATGCAATATCAGTTTATGCTGATGAAAACGGTATTGCTTGAAAAACAGGCATTCTTCAATGAGATAAACAGCCTGATCTTTTACAATGCAGGGATGGTTGGCGAAAAGTTGATGAGGGAAAATCAAGGTAACAGTGGTCATACAGCTTTATTTTCCTAATTTAAAATAGTCGGTCTATTGCTTGAATTTTTTCTGGACAGTGATGCAACAACTTACCTTATTTAACCTGAAAAATACGACCAAAAATATCATTCTTAAGTGTTAATTTAACGACAACAACCAGTAACTGCGCTCTGGGTAATTAATGTCATAAACGGGTAATTCTTTAAATCCTTGTTTACTATACAGATTGCGCATGCCATAGGCTTGCAGGTCTGTTCGACCTATCCGATAATCAAACTTTTGTCGCCGTAACTCCAAAATCAATGTGGCAGACAACTGCTCTGCAACACCCAATCTACGATATTTTGATCTTACACCCAGACCACCCACATAAAAAGTTCGCTGGTTATTATTAGCAAGAAAATCCAAATCATAGCCACCGGAAATCTTAAAAAAAGTCTGATCACGAGGATCATCAGACTCCACAAGCAACTCCTGACCAAGAATATAACCTATTAGATGACCTTCTTGTTTATGCTTTGCGATGACCAGTAGGGCATTCTTTCTCATCATTTCGACGCCCAGTCCAAACATGATTCTTGGCGCTGAAAAACTCTCATTCCAGGGTGACTCACTGAATACTTCACAAATAATCGCTGCCAGATCCGGTATCAAAAGACCGTATTGATCTGACCTTAAATCATTCAATGTGATGACTTGAACATCAAAAAAGCCAGCCATAGTTAATCAGACTTTTTGGCAGATAAGCGGTATCCAATGAAAAGTGAAATCAAGATTATTGGAAATAAGGTTACCGAAAACTCTGCCGGTGAACAACCACGACTACAATTAATTAACATCAAAAAAAACAAAAAATTAAAACGCCTAACGTGGTTAATATTCTCATGATAAATCCCCCCTAACAAAATTTAATGCCACACCATTTATGTAATAAAGGTATACAAGGATTTTCTACAAAAGCAACTTGCCCTGGTTGAGCGAAAAGGGACCGGTGAATCCAACTCCGAAGTGCAATTTATGCGGATTATTGCAATATATCACTAAAAAAGCATCAGGTTTAATGGGCTGGAAGGATTGATGAGTATAGGGTTATGAGATTTTAAGTTGAATATTAGTCGTAAATTTAGGCGCACGGGTCAAACAAGTTACTGTCAAAATCCCTGATATTCAAAAAGTTGATAGTGCAGTAACACCAGAGAGCTAAACCATTGAGTCAAATTCGAAGTAGTGAGCATCAAGTAACGACCAAAAGCAAGAGCAGATTAGGCAAAGCCCCAGACTTTATCTTGTCAGACAAGTTTACCGCCGCTTGATATTCTGGACTCTCAGTCATTGTATAACCGCCGGTGAAAAGTTAAGGATCATTTAGGAGAAAAAGGGCTATCAAGCCATTTTGTGTTTTTAGCGATCAAAGAAAAATGAATGATCTACTGCTTTGGATCGGATATTGACGCAAGCGTTTCCACACAAATCCTGTTGATCTTGATGCTGGTATGACGGGCACCTCACGGTTAGAAAGCCGCCATTGGGGTAATAGTGTTCAGTGACTTCTTTGGCACGTGAACTGGCAGTCAGCTCCAACTAAAAATCAACACCTTCTCGGAGGGGCTTGCATCACGGTAGGTATTTTTCGACTAAAAAAGAAAAATCCGTTGAAATCCGTCTGATCCGTGTTCTATGATCGAAACCGGCCTCTACAGAGTCGTTACATTGCTCATAAAAACTGGGGTTGCGTCCCTACAAAAACCATCATTTTATAACCGGTGCGACAGGCTCTACATTTCCACTCGCAAAAATTGACTGATCAGACAGATCTTCCGGATTTCGGAGCACACCCAGCAAAATAGAGTCATGGCCGTAAATATCAGGGTAAAATACCAGATTATTATTTTGATCAAAGAAAGACGTGATATAAAAAAACAGCACCGGTATTGATTTTTTCAAGACAACGCGTTGTGTTTTAGGATTATTCAGTGCTTGCTGTATAGTGTCTTTGCTCCATTGATTTTTAAGGGCAAATTCTGCCAAACCTTCCGGATTTGCAACCCGCACACAGCCATGACTAAAATCTCTGCGTGATTTACTAAACAGGGCTTGAGAAGGGGTATCATGTAAATAAACATCTTCCTTGTTGGGAAAAATAAATTTAACCCTGCCCAGTGCATTCTTTTTACCCGGACGTTGCCTGATTCTTAAGGTGCCTTGCTTAAGGCCGTCAATGGTTGAACCGGTATAAGCGACTGACTTGGTCTCGTTACCAAAGGTAGCAACCAGTTCCATATTTTCCCCTGCCAAATAATTGGGATTTTGTATTAACTTGGGCAGTATTTCTTTTTTTACAATATTGTAAGGCACATTCCAATAAGGCATAAAATCAAGAAAACGCATTTCAGCCATCAGCACAGGGGTTTCATTTTTAAGCGCCTTACCCACCACCACTCTCATGTTGGAAATCTCGGCATTAAACTGATCTATGTCATCAAATGCCCATAATTGAAAAGCCGGAATATTAACAATAATATAAGGCCCAGGATTAAGTTCAGGTAACCAGCGTAACCGCTCCATGGCCAGTTCAATTTGCGTCACTCTTTCACTTAAGGGGATATTCATGGCCGCAACCGTTCCCTTGCCAATCACCCCGTCTGCATTGATGCCATGCCGAAGCTGGAATTTTTTCACGCCTGCCACGACCTTTCCTGTGTAACGCATTGATTTCTTTTCGCTACCAGCCTCTTCTACCGGCATATCCTCTACCGACTCTAAAAATCGCTGTAACTCATCAGTTTGGCGAAGATTGTCACCCGGATTTACAGGCTTTTCAGGATGTAGTTGAAAAACCGGCGAATTTTGCGCAAGCAGGCGATAAGTTGTTAATGCTGACTTTAGCTTTTGATACTGTTGTAATTTAGGCTCTACCAATAATGGTAATTGCTTAATAGTGCCATTGGCCAAGCTGTCTTTAATCAGCATTGGCAAATCCATCAGCTTTTTCTCCCTTAACTTCAGCTTATAATGTATGCCCTGTGGATTTACCCGACCATAATGTAAATCATGAAGGAAACGTAACAAAGACAAGCTGATAGCTGTGTCATAGACAGCCAATTGCTGGTAATTATCGGCGGCCAGCGATAAGGCATCAGGCAATTTTTTCCGTAATGTCTGGGTGTCATAGTTTGCTGCATTTAAACCGTTGGTCGAAGCGCTATCCAGTAAATCAAGGACTTCAAGAATATTTTTTTCAGCCTCTGCATTGCCTAGCCACAACAACTGCTCATTGGAAATTTTATAAAGCGCTTCAAGATCTTTGGTACGATTAACAAAATTGGACAACATCAGATAAGGATGCTGCCCTGTCGCAATGATGGCGTTAATTTCAGTTGCCACACTTTTGTTTTCGCTGCCTACAACCTCGGCAGGCAGCGTTTCTGTCTCGACTTTTTGGTGGGTACTTTCCTCAGTAACCCTACCCGTTATTTGATTGATTATGCTTTCAGCCACTACGGCTTGGCTCGATAAACCCAGCAAAAAAAACGCCACCAAACCCGTCATGGCAATAGCACCGGACTTTTTTAAACAGGCTTTTTGTTCATTATTCTCTAGTTGTTTTTTAACATTACTTGTTTGCAAAAAAATTAATTTTCTCCAATCAAACATACTCACCCGATTTGCCAATATACTTACCTGCATACAACCTATGTCCATCATAAAAATAATCAGTTTTCAACCTAACCGCGGCCTAATACAACAATACTACCACCAGCCGCTTGTTTTGCCAGAACTAAACACCAAAAAGTTTGTTCTGCAGCGCTTCCAGAGCCAAAACACCCACTACATAGACTGGACAAAACTTATCAAAAAACGCTATCTTGATTCAAACCGTAAGGTCTTGTTTGATCCTTTACGTAGAAAAAGTTTCCATTTTACACTACCTTACCAAGGATAAGCAGATGGCAAAAAAAACCTTAATACCCAGCGAAAGTCCTTTCCCCTCAGCAAAACAGGATGCTGCCAGTGTCTCTTATGATTACGGCACACCACAGAGTCATTCGCCGTCTTATCGACTCGCTTATGATGACTTTGATTTTATCATGCGTGATGAACTGCGACCCGTCCGCCTGCAACTTGAACTGCTTAAACCTGAATTGGTTCAATTAGAGCAAAACATTCAATCTACGGTAGTTATTTTTGGCAGTGCAAGGGTTTATGATAATGAAGCGGCACTTCAAGCATTACATAATGCAGAACATAACCTTGATACAAACCCAAGTAACCCTGACCTTGAAAATGAGGTGGCCATTGCCTGCCGCATGCTGAATAAAAGCCGTTATTACGATGAAGCCCGTAAACTGGGAGCCTTGATAACAGTGGGTGAAAGAAACCTTAATCAACCATTAACCGTAGTAACCGGTGGCGGCCCCGGCATTATGGAAGCGGCTAATCGGGGCGCTGCCGATGTGGGAGGCAAAAGTATGGGGCTTAATATCGTACTGCCGGGTGAGCAAAAACCTAACCCTTACATCACACCCGAACTGTGCTTTCAGTTTCATTATTTCGCGATTCGTAAAATGCACTTTTTAATGCGGGCCGCCGCACTGGTCGCGTTTCCGGGCGGCTTTGGAACCATGGATGAGCTGTTTGAGGCGCTTACCCTGATTCAAACCAAAAAAGTCAGACGCATTCCCGTCATCCTGTTTGGAGAAGATTATTGGACAAAGCTCATTAATTTTGAAATGCTGGTTGAAGAAGGCGTTATCACGAAAAGTGACCGCAACCTTATTCAATACGCGGAAACAGCTGAACAGGCTTGGCATCTTATCCTGGAAAGCTACACTATAAACGGTGACAACCACTC